>JAZRRQ010000137.1:0-4176 GCA_045650885.1 Vescimonas sp.
GCTACATTCACTTCTATAACCATGAGCGTATCCAGGCAAAGACTGGAGTGGCGCCGCTGACGCTGCGCCACTCCGCATAAAACTTAATATTTTCCTACTTAGGGGCTTTTTTGTGCTGTCCGTACAATCTGGGGCAGTACACACACGCCGCAGGGCTTTGTTTCACAGAATTTGCGGCGCAGCCGCAAAGAAAATCAAATTCGTTTTCCGAAGCGACATGTGCGCGCCGGAAAACACTTCTCGCCCCGCAAGTGTGCGAGCACAGCGAGTGCGCAGCAGCGGGGTGCAAAACTCAAAAAAATGCTTGCCATTTTTTTGAAAGTTTACTCGATATCCAACTCAATGGGCAGATCGATCTCGTCGGAGACGTACTTGCCGTGCTTTTTCCGCTGGCGCACGCACTCGGTGAGGAGATACTCGATCTGACCGTTCACCGAGCGAAAATCATCCTCCGCCCAGGCGGCAATGGCAGCGTACAGCTTGGGCGACAGGCGCAGCGGCACTTGCTTTTTGGCGTTCTGATCAGCCATCAGCGAAACTTCACGGCCGTTCCGTAGGCCATGACCTCAGCAGCGCCCTGCATCACAGCGGCGCTGGCGTAGCGCACACCCACGATGGCGTCGGCGCCCAGTGCCTCGGCTTCCTGACACATCCGCTTGGTTGCCAGAGCGCGGGCGTCGTTCATCATCTCGGTATAGGCCTTCAGCTCACCGCCCACCAGCGTCTTGAAACCCTGGGTGATGTCGTGACCCATATGCTTGCTCTGGATGGTGCTGCCCTTCACCATACCCAGCATTTCCAGTTCTTTGCCTGCAATATATTCCGTATTGACCAACAGCATCGTCGTTCCTCCTTAATATTTGTCCAGATCGTCTTCTTCGCCACTTCTGATCTCCCGGATGCGCTGCACCAGCACGTAAACCGCCACGCTGCACACCGCCAGCGGCACAAGACACAGCAATGCCTTGCCCCAGCCAGGGATGCCGGGTACGCAGACGAACACCGCCGCCATACCACCATAATACAGCATCAGGAAGGCCACCACAAGCGCCGGTGCCAAATATCCCTTCTTTTTCATGGCTTAATAGAGGCTGCCGGAGTTGACCACAGGCTGAGCATCGTGGTTGCCGCACAGCACCACCAGCAGATTGGAGACCATAGCAGCCTTACGCTCCTCGTCCAGCTGCACCATACCGCCTTCATTGAGGCGTTCAAGTGCCATTTCCACCATGCCCACGGCGCCGTCCACGATCATCTTGCGGGCATCGATAATGGCCGATGCCTGCTGGCGCTGCAGCATGACGGCGGCAATTTCCGGTGCGTAAGCCAGGTATGTAATGCGGGCTTCCACAATCTCCAGACCTGCCTGAGCCACCTTGCTCTGGATCTCGGCGCGGATACGCTCGGCCACCACTTCGCTGGAACCGCGCAGACTTCCCTCGTCAGCATGACCGTCACCGGTGGTGTCCACGTTGGGTGCCACGTCGTAGGGGTAGATGCGCACGATGTTGCGCAGGGCAGCGTCGCACTGCAGAGACAGGTATTCCTTGTAGTTATCCACGTTGGACACGGCGGCTGCCGTATCCACCACGCGCCACGTCACGGCGATGCCGATCTCCACGGGGTTGCCGAGACAGGCGTTGATCTTCTGTCGGGCGTTATTGAGGGTCATCAGCTTCAGGGAAACCTTTTTGCTGGGCGCCACCGCCACCGCCGCCTGACCGCTGAGGTTCAGCGTCACACCGTCACCCTTGCCGTGGGAATCCACGTCACCGCTCTGGTTGAGCTTCGTGGCGGCAGCAGGATTGACGGCGGAGCAGAAGGGATTGACAAAGTAGAAGCCTTCACCCTTCAGCGTGCCCACGTACTTACCAAACAGCGTCAGTACCAGCGCCTCCTGCGGCTTGAGCACCTTCAGACCCGGCAGCAAAATCCAACCAAGGGACAGCCACGCAATACTGGGCACCAGCAGCAGCCAAATTTCACCCGCCGCGCCGAAAATCACGCCCACAATGGCCGCAACCGTAGCCACCAGCCACAAAAGCAGGATCAGCATACCGTTTTTCTTACCGTGCAAAACCTTCTCTTCCATCATGTTTCCTCCTTGCGTTTTATTTGATATCAAAAAGATATCATCCAACACATTGGTTGTCAAGTCCTCCTCCATGCCAAAGCCCAATAAAAAAAGCGGCGCTGAACGCGCCGCTTTTCTCTGGCGGATGTCGGACGCTCGGCGCATTCATGGCACGAATGCAGCGGCTCGACACCCGATGGAGGCTCTGATTCAATGGCAGCCGCGGCAGGAAGCACAATTGCCGCTGCAGCCACCCTTTTGTTTACTCTTGCGCAGCGAGCGAACAGCCAGGAAAATGGCTGCACCCAGCACTGCAATGACAATGATATCACCCATGGTTGTTCCTCCTTGTAAAATCTTGGTTACTTGGCCTGATAGCCGCGGCGCTTCACCAGATGCACCAGCATTGCCAGCACAGCAGCGGCAATGATCGTCGCCACGCCGAAGGTAGCCTCGCCGCTGATGAGACCGCCGATCTGATAGACGATCAGCGAGATGGCATAGGCAAAGCCGCACATGTAAGCCACGGTGCCCAGCGTCCACTTGCGGCTGCCCATTTCGCGGCGGATGGCGCCGATGGCAGCAAAACAGGGCGCGCACAGCAGCTGGAAGATCATGAAGCTGTAAGCACGGATGGGGCCAAAGTCAGCGGCCACCATCGCCCAGATCTCGCTGCCGTTTTCGCTGAGTTCACCGCTGTAGTGGTACAGGGTACCCAGCGTCATGACCACCTGTTCCTTGGCGATGAGGCCGGTGAAGGTGGCTACGGGGGCCTTCCATGCCATATCGCCCATGCAGCCCAGAGGATAGAAGATCCAGGCGACGGCATTGCCGATGGCCGCCAGCAGGGACTCATTACTGTCCTCCACAGCGGCAAAGACACCGTTCACGAAGCCGTAGCTCTGCAGGAACCACAGCACGATGGAGCTGAGAAGCACGATGGTCAGCGCGCGTTTGACAAAGTCCCAGCCGCGATCCAGCGTGGAGCACAGCACGTTGCGCGCAGACGGCATGTGGTAAGTGGGCAGCTCCATGACAAAGGGAGCAGGCTTACCGGCAAAGGTCTTGAACTTCTTGAGAATCACACCGGAGATCACCACAGCGGCCACACCGATGAAGAACGCGGATACAGCCACCAGCGGAGAATTGCCGAATACAGCACCGGCAAACAGGCCGATGATAGGCATCTTAGCGCCGCAGGGGATGAAGCCGGTAGTCATCACAGTGATCTTGCGGTCATTCTCCTGCTCGATGGTGCGGCTGGCCAAAATACCGGGCACACCGCAGCCGGTGGCCACCAGCATGGGGATGATGGACTTGCCACTCAGGCCGAACTTGCGGAGAATCCGGTCCATGATGAAGGCCACACGGGACATGTAGCCCACATCCTCCAGAATACTCAAGAGGAAGCTGAGCACCAGAATCTGGGGCACGAAGCCCAGCACGGCGCCTACACCGGCCAGAATACCGTCCATAATCAGACCATACAGCCAGCCGCTGACACCCAGCGTGGAGAGAATGCCGTCAAAGAGGGCGGGTATCCACTCACCAAAGAGCACATCATTGGCCCAATCGGTGCCCATGGTACCGACGGAGAAGGGGAAGCTTCCCATGGCGATGGCGTACATCAAAAACATGATGCCGGCAAAGATCGGCAGCGCCAGCACACGGTTGGTGACGATGCGGTCGATCTTGTCAGAAAGAGACAGCGCGTGCTTGCCGGCCTTCTTGAACACGGCGCGCTTGACCAACGAGTCAATGTATGTATAGCGCTGATCGGCGATGATGCTCTCAGCATCGTCGTCCATTTCCCGCTCACAGTCGGTGATGTGCTTTTCCAGATGCCCCAGCAGGTTCTCTTCCAGCTGCAGCTCGGCGCGAATCAGCTCGTCGCGCTCAAAGAGCTTGATGGCATACCAGCGCAGGTAGTTACTCTTTACTCTCCCCTCGATGGATTCCTCAATGTGGGCCAGCGCGTGTTCCACGCTGCCGCCAAACACATGGGGACGATCACCATGGGTATGGTTACCTGCCAGAGCCACCGCCTTTTCGGCGGCCTCCAGACAACCCTCGCCCTTCAGGGCGCTGATCTCCACACAGGG
>JAZRRQ010000138.1:0-2146 GCA_045650885.1 Vescimonas sp.
GCCCTACATCTCTCAGGTGGCGATCGCCCGCCGTGAGTGCCTGAGCGTGTTCGGCAATGACTACGATACCCACGATGGTACCGGCGTGCGCGATTTCATCCATGTGGTGGATTTGGCCCGCGGTCATGTGGCTGCCGCCAACTATATGCAGGAGCATAAAGGCGAGGCTGTGTTCAATCTGGGTACCGGCCACGGCTACAGCGTACTGGATATGGTCACCGCTTTCGAGCAGGCCAACGGCGTGGCTGTCCCCTATGTGATCGCACCTCGCCGTCCCGGCGACCTGGGTACCTGCTATGCAGATCCTGCCAAGAGCCGCGAGGAGCTGGGCTGGGAAGCAGAGTTTGACCAGGTGGATATGTGTCGCGATACCTGGAACTGGCAGAGCAAAAATCCCAACGGTTACGACGTATAAAACAAGGAGGTCATCTTTATGCTGCATATCAATCTGATCATTGCCAAGGATCCCGCCGAAGCAGGCCGTCTGGCAGCCGATATTTTCCAGGGCATCGTCAGCGCCAAGCCCGACTGCGTGCTGGGTCTGGCCACCGGTTCCACCCCCTTGCCCCTGTACCGCGAGCTGATCGAGCGGGAGAAGGCCGGCCTCATCAACTTCTCTCAGTGCCGCAGCGCCAATCTGGACGAGTATAAGGGTCTGAGCGGTGACCATCCTCAGAGCTACCGCTACTTCATGAATGAAAACCTCTTCAACCACATCTCCATTGACCCCGCCAACACCATGGTGCCCGACGGTCTGTGTGAGGATGTAGAGGCCATGTGTGCCGATTACGAACGCAAGATCGAAGCTCTGGGCGGCGTGGATATCCAGCTGCTGGGCATCGGCCACGACGGCCACATTGGCTTTAATGAACCCTGCGACCACTTCCCCGCCACCACCCACGAGGTGGAGCTGGAGGAGATCACCCGTCAGGCCAACAAGCGCTTCTTCGACTCCATTGACGAGGTGCCCACCGCTGCTTACACTATGGGCATCGGCACTGTGATGGCTGCCCGTAAAGTGCTGCTGATCGCCACCGGCAAGGATAAGGCTGAGATCGTCAAGCAGTCCTTCTTCGGCCCCGTCACTCCCATGGTACCTGCTTCTATCCTGCAGTTCCATCCCGATTGCACCGTCATCGTGGATGAAGCTGCCGCCAGCCTGATCAAATAAGTATCAGTTACTAAGGAGGATTTTTACATGAATTATCTGGGCATTTCTTATGATATCAAGAACGTCCCCGTTCTCGATCCCGGTTTTATCCCCTTTGGTGTGTGGGTCAATGCCTACCTGAAGGAAGCCAATCGCCCCTTCTCCGTAGCGGTGGAGCGCGAAAACGGTAAGATCTCCGTGTTCGATTCCTTCCTGCGCGGCGAAGAATTTGCTGCCGCCAACGAGCGCTATGTGGAGCGTCTGGTGAAGTTCCTGCTGTGGAGCGTGGGTGGCTGGCGTGTGTATCTGACCGGCTGCGACGCCGAGGCTGCTGCCGTCAAGGCCGCCTATACCGCCGACGGTAAGCGTGCTTTCGACTTCGGCTTCATGCAGGACGTGTATGAGCGTCCCTTCGAAGTGATCATCTGCGACCGCGAGAACTTCCCCGCCGCCAATGAGGCCACCGTGGCCGCCGGCGGTCATATGGAAGGCTGCCGTATCGGCTTCGATGCCGGCGGCTCCGACCGCAAGGTTTCCGCTGTCATCGACGGTCAGACCGTCTACAGCGAGGAAGTGGTGTGGTTCCCCAAGCTGAGCGAGGATCCCACCTATCAGTACAATGAGATCGCCACCGCCATGAAGACCGCCGCCAGCAAGATGCCCCGTGTGGATGCCATCGGCGTGTCCTCCGCCGGCGTGTTCATCGGCAACGCCCCCATGGTCTCCTCCATCTTCTACAAGGTGCCCCGCGGGCATCGCGAGTACGTCAAGACCGTGTATGACCGCGCCGCCAAGGAGATCGGCGAGAACATCCCCATCGTGGTGGCCAATGACGGCGATGTCACCGCTCTGGCCGGCGCCATGAGCCTGGAGTCCGGCTCCGTGATGGGTCTGGCTATGGGCACCAGCGAGGCCGTGGGCTATGTGGCCCCCGACGGCAATCTGCTGGGCTGGTTCAACGAGCTGGCTTTCGCCCCCGTTGACCTGAGTGAGGAC
>JAZRRQ010000139.1:0-6802 GCA_045650885.1 Vescimonas sp.
CGCAAAACGCACAGCCCATGCGGCAGCCCACCTGAGACGAGATACACACCGTATTGCCGTGCTTATACTGCATCAGCACCGTCTCAATGCAGTTACCGTCCGAAAGCTCCCATAAATACTTGATGGTGCCGTCGAGACGGGACATCTGTTTGCGAGCCACCACGGGCGCGGTGATATAATACTGCGCCGACAGTTTCTCGCGCAGCGTCTTGGACAGATTGCTCATGTCATCAAAAGAAGTAACGCCCTTATGAAGCCAAGTGAAAATCTGCTTGCCGCGAAAAGCGGGTTCCCCCATGTCGCGGCAGGCCTGGGTGATCTCTTCCAATGTCATGGATTTGATGTCGGTCATGTAAAAGTCCTCATTTCCTGCGCAAACGGCAGATATAGAATCCGTCAGTACCATACCGCTGCGGCCAAAGAGTCAGGTGACCACTGTGTTTGCCGATGGGCAGCGGTAAATCAAAGGTGTCCAGTTCAAAGTCGCTGTGCTCAGACAGGAACTTCTCAACCACCTGTTCATTTTCCTCCGGCAACACCGTGCAGGTGGAATAGATCAGCGTGCCGCCATCACGAACGTATGTGGATGCATTTTTCAAAATAGCAAGCTGGATGGCGGGCAGCTGTGCCAGTTCTTTGGGATTTTTATAGCGAATATCCGGCTTTTTACGGATGATTCCCAGACCGGAGCAAGGGACATCCGCCACCACCAGATCCGCTGACTGATCCCATGCTTCGTGGTGCTCTCGCCCATCGGCCTGCGCCGCACGAATGCTGGTAATGCCCAGTCGCTGGGCACCGCTCTCGATAAGCTTGAGTTTATGGGGATGGATATCGCAGGAAACAATCTGTCCCTTATCCTGCATATCAATGGCCAGAGCAAAAGACTTTCCGCCGGGTGCGGCACAGATATCCAGCACACGATCCGTTTGGTCGGGCTGCGCAATGACCGCCACCAACCTGGCAGCTGCGTCCTGTACCATAAAGCGTCCCTCGGTAAATGCTGGCAGGCCTTCCAGATCACCGGTGGCACTCACCTCAAAGCAACCGGTCAGCCAAGGATGCTTCTCAACCGTGACGCCGGCGGCACGCAGTTCTCTTTCCAACTCTTCCGCTGTGGTCTTCAACGTATTTGTCTGGATGGTCGTAGGCACAACCTCGTTGTTCATGCGCAGGTAGTCCTCCGCCTCTTCCGGGCCAAGCAAGTCCATCAAACGCGCTACCAGCCACTTGGGATGACTATAGCGCACCGAAAGATAGTCTGCCGTTGCCCCGGGCAGCGCCGGCATGTTCATCCAATTAGCGACAAACTTACGAAGCACCGCATTAACCATACCTGCGGCCTTGGGCCGGCCGGCGCGGCGGGTCATCTCCACTGCCTCGTTGACTGCAGCGTGATGAGGGATCTTGTCCATAAACAGGATCTGATAGCCGCCAATACGCAGGATGTTACGGATCACACTCTCCAGCTTGTCCGCTTTCTGCGCGCAATAGTGGCTGATGTAATAGTCCAGCAGCATTCGATTCTGGATCACGCCATAGCTCAAGCGTGTGGCCAGCGCAGCTTCACGGCTGTCGAGTTTATTTTTGGCGATGGTGCGCTTTAAGCTGCCATCAGACCAGGCGTTGGCACCATCCACCCGCATCAATACTTCCAGCGCCGTATCGCGGGCATTGGGCGCTCTTTTCTCTTTCATACGCCCACCTGTACACTATGGCCACGCAGATAATCGGCAGCAGCCATGCGTTTGCCGCCCTCAGCCTGCAGTTGGGTAATGCGCAGTGTACGGCCATCACCGCAGGCAATTTCAATTCCTTCCTTACCGGCAGACACCACCGTGCCGGGAGCAGCAGCAGTCTCACCGCCGAACTCAGTCTTAAACACTTTCACGTTCTTTCCGCCTACTACAGTAGAGGCACAGGGCCAGGGAATCAGGCCGCGAACCTGATCGTGGATCTGGCGGGTACTTTTCGTCCAGTCAATGGGAGAAAGCGCCTTGCTGAGCATGGGGGCATAGGTATGCTTACTGTGATCCTGAGGCGTACGGACAGCCGTACCGGCAGCCAGCATATCCACTGTTTCAGCCAGCGCCTGCGCACCGAGATCTGCCAGACGCAGTGTCAGCTCCAGCGCCGTTTCATCAATAGCAATTGGAGTCTCGACGGTGTGAATCACATCGCCGGCATCCAGTTCCTTAGCCATATACATAATGGTCACGCCGGTTGCGTCCAGTCCGTCAAGAATGGCCCAGTTAATGGGCGCCGCGCCGCGGTAGCTGGGCAGCAGAGAAGAATGCACATTGATAGAACCATACTTGGGTGCGTTGAGAATTTCCTCGGGCAGAATACGGCCGTATGCCGCCACCACGATCAGCTCCGGCTGCAGCTGCTCAACGATCCCCATTGCCTCACCATCACGCATTTTCAGCGGCTGATAAACCGTCAGGTTCTGGCTCAGGGCATATTCTTTCACCGGGGAAAACGTCATTTTCATACCCCGGTTTTTCGGCTTATCGGGTTGGGTAAAAACACCGCACACATCGTGGCCGTCTTCCACCAGTCGCTTCAAAGACGCAACGGCAAAATCCGGCGTACCCATAAAGAGAATTCGCATCAGTCTTCGTCCTCTTCCATTTCTTCTTCCATCTGACGGATATACTCCTGCAGTTCTTCATCGCTGAGCATCTTCTCAGCGCGTTCGATGAACAGATGACCATCCAGATGCTCCAACTCGTGGCAGAAGCAGCGGGCAGTCAAATCCTCATCTTCCACTTCGAAGAAGTTTCCGTCACGATCCTGCGCACGCACACGCACCACGTAGGGACGAGTCACGATGCCATAACGGCCAGGCACGCTCAGACAGCCTTCCAGACCCGTCTGCTCTCCCTCGGTTGCCACGATCTCAGGGTTGACCAGCTCAATGATCTCATCTTCCTCGTTCATCACGACGCATACGCGGCGCAATACACCTACCTGAGGGGCAGCGAGACCCACACCGCCGGAATCCAGCAGCGTCTCGGTCATGTCATCCAGCAGCGTATGCAGACGGCTGTTGAACTCCGTTACAGGGCGGCAAACTTTCTGCAGGCATTCATCGCCCTGCTTAACAATACTTCTCAGTGCCATGTTTTCTACCTCTTTCTTTAGTCCATCAAGTTACAATCGGCATAGATATTCATGCCGCGGTTATCGCTGCGCGCCGCAAATTGCCGCAAAAAGTCAGCAATCACATCGCGCAACGTCTTATCATTCTTTCCTATCACAGTGATGCAGTATCGATAGCGATTATTCACCTTCACCACCGGTGCCGGCGCCGGCCCCAGTACTTCCCAGTTCAGCGAGCGGTGCTCACTCTTCCGGGCCGTTTCAGCCAGTCCGTCACGCACCTGCGCGCTGGCACGCAGCACAGCGCCCTCCTCCGGTCCAGTTACCGTAATAGTAAAATGGTCGGCAAAAGGAGGATCCTGACGCAACTTACGAAGCCGGATCTCCGCATCGTAAAACCGGTCATAATCCTGATCTGCCGCTGCCAGAATCACGTCATTCTCCGGCGTATACGTCTGGATCACAGCGCGTCCTGTCTTTTCGCCGCGACCGGCACGGCCAACCACCTGAGTCAGCAGAGAGAACGTGCGCTCCGAGGCTCGATAGTGGTCCACATACAGTGACAGGTCGGCCGTTAAAACGCCCACCAGCGTCACGTTTTCAAAATCCAATCCCTTGGCTACCATTTGGGTACCCAGCAGGATGGGAACTTTTTTCTCTTCAAACTCGCGCAGCAGCGCCTCGTGTCCGCCGCCAACGGTATCGGCATCCATACGGAGAATCTCCACATCCGGAAACAATTCACGCAGCTCCTGCTCCACTTTCTGGGTTCCGAAACCCACATGCTTGAGCATGCCGCCGCAGTCCTCACAATGACGCTCGGCCTTTTCGGAATAGCCGCAGTAATGGCACATCAGTCGGTCGTTGGCAGAGTGATATGTCAAATAGACGCTGCAGCGTGGACATTGCGGCACATAACCACATTCCGGGCACAGCAGCTGTCGGCTGCTGCCACGGCGGTTGAGAAACAATATGCTCTGCTCCCCGGCACGGATATTCTTCTCCAGTTCTTCACGCAACGCACGGCTGATAACGCCCACGTTGCCTTGCCGCAGTTCCTGCCGCAAATCTGCAATCATCACCTTCGGCAGCTGCCTGCGATTATACCGCTTGCGCAGCAGTGCCAAATGGTAGTCACCGTTGCGCGCGTGCCACGCAGTTTCGATCGTGGGTGTTGCACTGCCCAGCAGCAGTCGTGCCCCCTCTTGCGCGCATCGGTATTTGGCAATATCACGGGCATGGTAGCTGGGCGCATTCTCCGATTCGTAGGAGCTCTCCTGCTCTTCATCCAGGACAATCAGACCCAGATTTTCCAGTGGCGCAAATACAGCCGATCGAGTGCCCAGCACGATATGCGCCTCACCGCGTCGAATACGCTTATGCTGGTCATAGCGCTCCGTCATTCGAAGACCACTGTGCAAAAGCGCTACCTCATCACCAAAATAGGCGGAAAATCGCGCCATCATCTGAGGCGTAAGGGCAATTTCCGGAACAAGGATCATCACAGATTTCCCCTGCTCCAGCAGTGCTTGTGCCAAGCGGATATATACCGGTGTTTTTCCGCTTCCCGTTACGCCATGGAGCAGTGTAACACCGGGAAAGCCGGAAAGAGCCTGCTGCAAAACGGTATCATATACCGCTTGCTGCTCGTCATTCAGTGTAATGGGAACAGGCTTTACAGTATAGTCTTTTCCGGAAATACGATACTCTTCCTGTTCGGTAATCGTCAAAATTCCCTGCTTCTCCAACTGGCGCAGCGCAGGACGGGTCACACCGGTAAAATAGCACAGTTCACGAACTGAGGTTTGGCCGCAGCGACACAGAAATTCCACCGCTTCATATTGTCGTGGCGCCTTTTTACGCTTCGGTTCCATTCCGGCCAACGCCTCTTCCGGTGTGACAGCCAGCGCTGCAAGCTGCACTACCTTATCGCTGACTTTGCGGTTTCCCTCTACATTGACAGAAACGATACCTTTCTTTTTCAGCTGCTGCAGCAGCAAAGATACATTATCGCCGAAGTGCTTTTTCAGCTCTTCCACCTCGCACGGCGCCTGCGTCAAAAAACGACAAATGGACGCCTCCCGTTCCGAGAGGTCGTCCCATGCCGAATCGGCACTAATTTGCCATGTTTCACGATACCGATACCATACACCAGCCGGCAAAATCGTATGAATCGCATCATAGAGCGTGCAGAAATAACGCTGACGCATCCACAGCGCCAGTTTGATCTGCTTTGCCGTCAGGATCGGCTCATCGTCCAGTACCTGTTGCACCGCTTTGAGGGGGTGCTCCGGTACACCGCGACTGAGAGACAGGATTATTCCCTCGCATGTACGGTTTCCCCTGCCAAAGGGTATCAGCACCCGGCAACCTACCTGCGCGCCCAATTCCTCCGGCAACAGATAATCATAGGGTTTGTCAATGGCATATGTCGCAGCGGATACAGCGATCTTGGCGATCTGCGGCATTGACTCTTCCCCCTTCTATCTCAAAATTTGTTCGTTAGGCCTCAACAATGGTGGTGTCGATGGTTTTGGCATCAAACTTGCCTTCTGCCACTTCCTGAATGGCCAGGGTGACGGGCTTCTCGCTCAGGTGCTCGCCCTGGACTTCAGCCTCAATGGCGATCTGGCGGGCACGACGAGCCACAACGTTCACCATCATGTAGCGGTTGGGCACATATTCGGTCAGCTTGTTCATAGCGGGATACAGCATCATAATAATCAACTTCCTATCTGCCGTTTCGGCACAAATTTCTTATTTTACTTGATAAATTTTACTTACTTACACATTCAAAATGCGATCCAGATGATCTGCGGGACGACAATGTTCGGCGCGCATAATCGCGTCCAACTCTGCCGCAGCTTCTTCAACTGTGTCATTGATCACCAGATAATCATATTCACCGGCGCTCTCCAGTTCGATCCGTGCGCGCTGCAGTCGCTGTGCAATCTTCTCCGGCGCATCGGTGCCGCGGGAAACCAGACGGCGCTCCAGCTCTTCCCACGAGGGCGGGCCAATAAAAATGCGAATCGTTTCAGGGCGCTTGGCGCAAACCTGACGCGCACCCTGGAGCTCGATCTCCAGAACCACATCACGACCGCTATCCATCGCCTCGTCCACATAACGGGCAGGGGTTCCATAGTAATTGCCGGCATACTCGGCATGCTCTAAAAGCGCATCCTCGGCAATCATCGTGCGGAATTCATCGGCGCCCAAAAAATGATAATGTACGCCATCCACCTCGCCTTGTCGCGGATCACGGGTCGTAGCAGAAACGGAATAGTACAAATCCCGCTTCTTAAACAGTTCCTTGAGTACCGTGCCCTTACCTACGCCGGAGGGGCCGGAGATGATGAATGTCTTTCCTCTTGTCAACTGATTCACTCCTTATTCCTCCTGCGCGAAGTCTTCGGCCTTCAAGCCCAATCGGGGCGCCAGTTTTTCTGTAGTGAAGGCAGAGAGTACCACGTGGTCACTGTCCATGATCAGTACCGAGGCCGTTTTGCGTCCGTAGGTTGCATCGATCAGCATGCCACGATCACGAGACTCCTGAATCAGTCGCTTAATCGGCGCAGAATCGGGACTGACGATCGCCAGCAGACGCGAGGAAGACACCAGATTGCCAAAACCAATATTGATCAAGTGCATAGGCTTCTCCTTATTCAATATTCTGCACCTGCTCGCGGATCTTCTC
>JAZRRQ010000140.1:0-2898 GCA_045650885.1 Vescimonas sp.
CTTCGCCCCCGCCGAGAAGCGTTACGGTTTCCTGGCTGTGTGCGCCGGTGAGGGTCTGGAAGCTGCCTTCCGTGATCTGGGTGTGGACCGCATCGTCAGCGGCGGCCAGACCATGAACCCCTCCACCGAAGCCATTTTGAAGGAGGTCAATCTGACCCCCAGCGAAGTCGTCTTCGTGCTGCCCAACAACAAGAACATCATCATGGCAGCCCAGCAGTGCTGCGGTCTGACGGAGAAGGAAGTTATCGTTGTTCCCACCGCCACCGTACCTCAGGGTATCACCGCTATGATGAATGTGGATCTGGACGAAGCCGATGCACAGGTCATCGCACAGACCATGACCGATGCCGCTGCCACTGTCACCACCGCACAGATCACCTATGCCGCCCGCAACTCCGATTTCGACGGCTTCGAGATCAACGAAGGTGACTATCTGGCTCTGCTGAACGGCAAGCTGTTCGGTACCAACCGCGACATCAATGTGCTGCTGGAGAAGCTGGCTGATGTGGCCGCTGAGCAAAATGCTGAATTTGTCACCGCCTTCTACGGCGAGGGCGTCAGCGAAGATGACGCCAATGCCGCCGCCGAGATCTTCTCTGCGCGCTGCAGCGATGCGGAAGTGTCCGCCCTCCCCGGCGGTCAGCCCGTGTACTACTATATCATTTCCATCGAATAAGAATCGCACAGCAAAAGCCCTGCGGCATACGCCGCAGGGCTTTATTTATGCTATGGTGATGGTTGGTCAGTCCTCCCAGAAGGGGATCACGATGCCGTCGCCGTTCGCCAAAGCGGCACGGTAGCAGCGGGCGGTGACGGCGATATCCATGATGCCGGCGCCCACAGCGTTGAAGTAGATGATCTCCTCCTCGTTCTCACGGCCCGGCTTCTTGCCATTCAAGATCTCGCCCATCTCAGCGTGGATATCCTCGTCCTTCACCAGACCGTCACGCCACATGAGGGCCACGGTGCTGATCATACGGTGCTTGATGCTCTCCCAATAGTCCACCACGATTTTGCCGGCACGGCGGACACAGTCATAGTCCACCTCGAAGTCGGCCATGTTCATGACGAAGCAGCCGGACTTGAGCCACTCACCCTTGATGAAAGGCTCGAAGGCCAGGGTCACGCAGTCGATGATGTCGCTCTGCCGCACCGCTTGCTCCACATCCTGTGTGGGGATGACCTGCACACCGGGGTGGGCAGCCATGGCGTTTTTGGCAAAGCACTCTGCCGCCTCGGGGCGGATATCGTAGGCGTAAACGGTGGTGATGGTGGGGCGGGCAAGGAGGGCCGCCGCCAACTGGGTCACCGCCTGTGCGCCGCAGCCGCAGATGGTCATGACGGAAGCATCCGACTTGGACAGATACTTGATGGCCACGCCGCCGGAAGCGCCGGTGCGCATGGTGCTGACCTCGGTGCCGTCAGCGATGCAGACGGGCAGCTTGGTGTCAGGGTCGTTGAGGATCATGGTGACGCTGGCACGGGGCAGGCCCTTCTGGTAGTTCATAGGTCCGCTGCCGATCCACTTGATGCCGGCCATGTCGTAGCTGCCGCCGATGTAGCCGGGCATAGCATTGATGCGGCCTAAGACATTCTCATCCTCCACCGTCTGGCCCCAGCGCAGCACGCACTTGCCCGGGGCGATGACGTCACCGCTGTCGTTGAGGCGGTAGACCTGCTCCACATCGGTGATGGCGGCCATCATATCGCCCACACCCAGCCTCTCCATAGCCTTATTATTCAAAAACAAAACTTCTGCCTTACTCATGGCAAGCACCTCCGTCATTTTCTGCCACCATCATACGCCACCACAAGCCAACTGTACAGAATAGGCTGAAATGCCCTTGCACCACTTTTTAAGATGGGGTATACTGAGGAAAACGCAAGGAGGTCTGCGTCATGGAACTTTTGCAGCTGCGCTATTTTATGGAGAGCGCCCAAAGGGGCAGCTTTGCCGCCACGGCGGAGCAATACATGGTACCGGCCACCTCCGTGTCCGCTGCCGTGCGGCGGCTGGAGCAGGAGCTGGGCTGCCGCCTGTTTGACCGCAGCAGCAACCGCATCACCCTCAACGAGAACGGCGAGCGGCTGCTGCAGACGGCGGAGGAGGTGTTCGCCCGACTGGACGGCACCGTCAGCGCCCTGTCGCAAAAGGAAGACACCCGGGAGATTCGCATGCTGGTGCGCTCTCTGCGACGGGACATCACCGACCACATTGTGGCGTTCCGCATTCTGCATCCCCGAATCCGCTTTCGCACCGCCTTTGATTTCAGCCCCGACCGGGAGCAGGCGTACGATATCATCATCGACCGGGAGGGAGCCGACCATCCCGGCTACGGCAGTTTTGTGCTGCACCGGATGCAACTGGGACTGAAGGTGGCAGCAGGCCATCCCCTGTTGGGAAAACCGTTGACCATGGCGCAGCTGCGAGGCGAGGAATTCCTGTCGCTGGGCGAGGAGAGCAACATGACCCGCATTCTCCACAACGCCTGCCGCACCGCCGGGTTCACGCCCCACATTGCCGTGTCCAGCAACGATATTCAGTGCTATGAGGCGCTGGTGGCGGCGGGAATGGGCATCGGGCTGGAGCGCCGCCGCACCGACGGAGGCAGCGCCACCACCTATCTGGATGTATCAGATTTCCACGAGGAGTACGTGGTGTGCGTGTACTATAAAAGTGCTGCCGCCTATGGAAACGTAGGAGAATTTCTGCAGTTTTTGCAGGAAAAAGCGCAATAAAAAAAGCCCTGCGGCACATGAACAGGTCCAGTAAAAACGGACAATAGACAAAAAGCCCCCTAATGTAGGAAAATGAAAGTACTACATTAGGGGGTATTATTATGTCAGGAAAGAAAGGTATGAAAAAGTATCCATCAGGAATTCGAGAAACAGTGGTAA
>JAZRRQ010000141.1:0-6886 GCA_045650885.1 Vescimonas sp.
AGCATGATATTCCTCCTTCGATACTTTGTATTGCGGTCGGCAAACCTGCTTCCATTGTATCGCGGGAGGTTTATCTTTTCTACGCATAGGCATAGCCTTTTTTATCCCACGGGCATAGCCCGTGGTTGCCGTTTTGACAAAACAAAAAGACCTGCTCTCTCGAGCAGGTCTTTTTTTCTTATTTCAGTGCAGAGCCGGAATTGAACATGGAAGTGCAGTACAGGAACAGCACATCGGCGTCGGTAAAGTCCACGTAGTTATCCAGCAGGCCCGAGGCGATATAGCGGATATCCACCACCGTGACGCGGCTGTAACCACTAAGAAGCAGCGGAGAAATACTGCTGCCGAAGCTGTCGCGGAACAAAATCAGGTGACGGCCGTTGGTCTGCATCGGATTGTCCATGGTGATGATGGCCTCAGCACCGGAGAGGTACACATCGTAGGGATCCACACCGTCAAAATCAGCCCAATTGTAAACGGGCATTTGCGCCGTATGCTCCAGACTCTTGACCACGGCATTGGTCGTCACGTCGCTCTTGAGAATGGTGAGCTGCTCGCCCGGCACACGCAGGGCAGACTGACCGTAGTACACACCGTAGAATCCATCGCGGCTCTCGGCTGTATACTTGTCTGCGCCATCGGCGGAGGTGCCCATGGCAGCGGCCAGTTTCTGCGCCACATCCACGATCTTCTCCTGACGCCAGTGGCTGTCGGTGCGATAGTAATCATCAATCTCCAGCAGCGAGAAGATATCGATATACTGGGCATTGATCTGGCCGGCCTTGTCCAGCAGCGCATCGTAATCCATTGCAGGATAGCCGTTGGTCTCGGCAAGGAAATAATTCTTGTCGGGAATCATGGCGTAGTACGCCTCGCCGATCTGAGGATGGTTTTTCAGGATCGTGTTAAAGCGCTCGATGGCCAGCTCAGCCTGGTCCTCCAGGAAGGGGTAATCCAGCTTGGACAGATGGCCGTCCACATAGTAGATGCCGTTGTTGGCTTTCAACCCCAGAATCTTGGTCTGAAAGTTTGCCTTCAGCCGGCGGAAACTCTCACGCATCGGGAACTGATCGAGCAGATACTCCTCCAGATCACCAAAATAGTCGCCGCTGAACACATCCTCCCACGTCAGCTCCGGCAACTGCGCCAGAGGACGGCGCTCGGCATCTGAGACATCTCCGTCAGGCAGCGCCAGATGGAGAACAAACACGCCCGCAAGGGTGAGGGCCATGGCGGCCACCACCAGAATCTTCTTGATTTTTTCCATCGGTGGCCTCCTTTTAGAATCGGAAGTAGAGGAAGGGATTGAAGCTGCCGTCCACCAGATAGGCCGTACCAATCAGCAGCATAGCCAACACAAACAGAGGTTCCGCCACAAGGCTCACATAACCGCCCACACGGCTGGCAGCGATACGCTCCCAAACCTTCTTGGGCAGCGGCGTAGCACCTACAGCGGCGGTCAGCAGCAGCACCATATAGCTGCGCAGGAAGTAACCGGTCTCAAAGCTCCACACAGGCAAGCCACTCAGACCGAACAGACCCTTCAGGTCACCCATCAACTGGCCCTCGCCCACCGCGTTAAAGATGACAAAGCTCACCAGCAGGATGGGCATGGTGTAAACACGGCGCCAGAAACCATTGAGCTTCTTCAGCCAGTTGCCCCACACCAGCTTCTCCAGCACCAACAACATGCCGAAATACACACCCCACAGCAGGAAGTTCCACGCCGCACCGTGCCAGAAGCCGGTAGCAGCCCAGACGATGGCAGTGTTGACGATCCAACGGCCTTTCGACACGCGGTTGCCGCCCAGAGGGATATAGAGATAGTCCCGGAACCAGCCGCCCAGCGTCATGTGCCAGCGGCGCCAGAACTCGGTGATGGTGGAGGAGATGAAAGGATAGTTGAAGTTCTCCGGGAAATCAAAGCCCATCATACGGCCCAGGGCGATGGCCATGTCACTGTAACCGGAGAAGTCAAAGTAGATCTGCAGGGCGTAAGCGGCAGCATAGACCCAGTAGAACACCACGGACTGCTCACCGGATGCGCGGAAGACAGCGCAGAACTCACCCATGGCGTTGGCAATGAGCACCTTTTTGCCCAGACCCACTGCAAAGCGCACGGCGCCGCGATAGAGACTGTCCAATGTAATGGAGCGCTCATGCAGCTCACGGTCCACGTCCACATAGCGGACAATGGGGCCTGCCACCAGCTGCGGAAACAGGCACACGAAGGTAGCCATGGTGGCAAGATTGCGCTCTGCCTTGGCCTCGCCGCGGTACACATCAATGGTGTAGCTCATGGTCTGGAAGGTGAAAAAGCTGATACCGATGGGCAGTTCAATACCCGTCAGCGGGATAGCCGTTCCCAGAAGACCGTTCACCGCACCGATGAAGAAATCGGTGTATTTGAAAAAGCCCAGCATGCCCAGATTGATGGCAATGGACGAGATGAGGGCTGTCTTTGCCTTTTTGGTGTCGCGATGCTTTTCAATATACAGGCTGTGGAAAAAGTCCGACAGGGACGAGAAAATCAGCAGCAGCACGTATACCGGTTCGCCTACAAAGTAGAAAAAGAGGCTGGCGATGAGCAGCACATGGTTGCGCCAGGTCTTGGGCACCACGTAATACACCATCAGCACCGGAAGGAAAAGATACAAAAAGCTGATACTGGAAAAAAGCATATTCTTTCCTCCGTTCATTTGAGAGAAAAACCCCCGAAAATCCGGGGGTTTTCCGTTAGGATTGCGTTAAATTTTAACTAATTAGCCTTCGAAGCTCATGGGGCTCATGCAGAAGAACACCATGTTGCCCTCAACGGCAGTCACAGTCTCCTCGGCGGCCACGCAGATGTTCCATCTGGGGTTGGCGTTGGTGGTCAGCTCGTTGACGAAAGCGTTGGCGTCAGCACCGGCTTCCAGCTCGAACACATAGCCGACAAAAGCGATGGAGCCGATCATGGGCATAAACACGGCACCGCTCTTGAAGCCCTTGACCTCATAGTTGTCAAAGCCAGCCAGCAGACCGGGCTCAACTTCCATAGCGCCACCGGCAAAGGGGATGATCTCGTTGGTCACCAGCTTCTCAGCGATCTGCAGAGCGCTCTCGCCGCCCTTGGCCAGCTCCACGAACTCTTCCTTCAGGGTGTTGGCGGGGGTCAGATCGCCACCCTTCTTGCTGCCGCAAGCAACCAGGGACAGCACCATAGCGGCGCACAGAACCAGAGTAATAAACTTCTTCATGTTAAAAATCTCCTTAATTTTAAGTATTCACATTGCATCGTTTTCGCGCCCTCTCGGGTGCGTCCGGATCATTAGACGGAGGTACCTGACAAAAGGTTCCCCGTTTTTGAAAAAAATTTTTTCTTTTTCCCTTTCGGGCCGCAGACATTATATAAGATGTATATCTGTTTTGCAAGCATTCTTTTTCCCCGTCACACACTTTTCCTTTCTCCCTGTTCCCCGTCCTTTGCTGAGCGAATTCCCGTATGCTTTCACCAATCTCATTCGACTCGCCGTTTATTTTTTTACCATTTTGCATCTTTTGTTACCACTTTGTAATTTTTATCTGGATTTCCAGATAAACTTATGGTATGATGCTTCTCGTTGAAACGCTAATTTCCAAATGAGGTTGATTATGTCACGAAAATTCAGCTGCCTTCTTTTGGCAGTCTCTACTTTATTTTGCTCACTGGCTGTGGTATACGCCGCAGAAAAGCAGGCCCGGGATACGGCCTACGAACAAGCTGCCGCTGTGCTGGACGAAGCCGGCGTCACTTCTTACGCCGCCACCGCACTGACGAATGGCCGTGGCATTGCCCTGGCTGTGGAGCTGGGCATGCTGGAGCAGCGCGGCACTCTTTCCCTTTCTCAGCTGGGCGCACAGGCGCTGCAGGCACGGCAGGAGCAGCAGCGCTCTGCCGAAGAAGCTGCCCAGGCGCAAGCTCAGCGCAACGCCTATCTGGCACTGTATGACGGTGTCATGCTGGACGATTCTCTTACAATCTATACTCACGCTGACAGCAGCTCTGCCGCCGTGCGTACACTCAGCGCCGGCAAGGTTGCACAGCTTCTGGATATTACCGATAACGGCTGGTATCTGATCGCATTCGGCAAAGCCACCGGCTATGTTCCCGCCGATAGCTGCCGCGGTGTCAGTTATGCCGACTATGCCGACAGCGCTGCCGCCCGCGATCTGGTGGAAGAGCTGATCGATTACGCCTACACCTATCTGGGAACCCCCTATCTTTACGGCGGTACCGGCTACGGCGGTATCGACTGTTCCGGTTTCACCATGCGCTGCTTTGCATATGTGGGGTACTCCCTCAGCCACGGTGCCCGCTATCAGTACAGCACTGCCATCCCCGTCACCGTCGCCCAACGCGCTGCCGGTGATCTGGTGTTCTTCTCCGGCCCCGGTTCCGATCAGATCGAACACGTAGGCATCTACCTGGGCAACGGTCGGTTCATCCACGCCAGTTCCAGCCAGGGCGTCACCATCGACTCCATTTACGGCGGTTACTTTTCCGAGTATTACTACGGCGCCGCCCGCATTATTTTTGACTAAGCCTTCTCTTTGAGGAGCCGGCCTTACGGGCCGGCTCCTTTTTCATGCAGCATATTTGAATATTTATCCGCATATACATGGATTGCCCCTGTGCATTTCGCCTTATACCCCTGTCAATTCCCGGTTCTCATTGGTCAAAATCACTCAATCTGCCAAAACCTTTGAAATTTTATTCATTTTGCGCTTGACTTTTATTCACACATGGTATATAGTTTGAATCGTTCCAAGGGAACACAAAAAGTCTGTACCCTTTCTCAGGAAGGTAAGGATATAGAGCCAAACTTTTGGAAAAAGATTGATGAAAAGGAAAGGTATATTATTATGAAGAAGATCATTGCTATGTTGCTGGCCGCTATCATGATGCTGTCCCTGACCGCCTGCGGCGACAAGACTCCCGAAACCCCCGATGACGCCAAGGATGTTCTGGTGATGGGCACCAGCGCTGACTACGCCCCCTACGAGTTCATGTATCCCGATGCCAGCGGCAACATGGTCTACGGCGGTATCGATATCTCCGTGGCTCAGGCCATCGCTGACAGCATGGGTAAGGAACTGGAAATCCAGAACATGAACTTCGACTTCCTGCTCAATAACCTGCAGAGCGGCAAGTGCGACATGGTTCTGGCCGCCATCGAAGTCACTCCCGACCGTCTGCAGTCCGCTGACTTCTCCGATCCCTACTACACCGACCTGCCCAAGATGATCGTTGTCCCCGCCGCCGATGCCGCTCAGTATAAGACCCTGAACGACTTCTCCGGTAAGCTGGTTGGTGCTCAGACCGCTACCACCAACGTGGAGATCGTTACCAATGATATGCCCGGCGCTCAGCTGAACAGCCAGACCGCCGTGACCGATATGTTCAACATGCTGGCCAACGGCAAGCTGGACGCCGTGGTCGTTGACGGTGCCATCGCCATGCAGTACGTGGAGAACAACGCTTCTCTGGCTATCGCCGATGCTTCCGGCGAACTGGGCGAAGCTCTGCCCTACTGCGTAGCCGTTGCCAAGGGCGACCCCAAGGGTCTGCTGGAAGGCATCAACGCCGCCATCGCTCAGATGACCGCCGCTAACAAGCTGGAAGAGTTCATCGCTGCCGCCGACGCTCTGGCCGATGTGGCCGTCGAGGTTGCCGGTCAGTAACCAGCCTTCGAAGATTTACCCCCACTTAAAAAATGGTACGCGGACGTGCAAAGTCGCAAGGCTTTGCACGCCCGCGCGTCTGCACCTTAGCTAAACAAGAGAACGTAGATAGAAAGGACAACGTTTATGTCTGCATTTTTCGAGCCGATTCTCCTTTGGATCGATCAAACCTTTGTCAATCCCCCTCCCCACGGATTCTTTAACTTCGACTTCCTGCCGAAATACGGCTCTCTCTTCATTCAGGGCGTGGAATGTACGCTGCTGCTGGCCGTGGTCTCCGTGCTGCTGGCCATTTTGCCCGCCTTGCTGCTGGCTCTGATGCGCCTGAGCAAGAACCGCCTTATTAAGGGACTCTCCGGCGCCTACATCACCGTGTTCCGTTCCACTCCTCTGCTGGTGCAGCTGATGATCATCAACTTTGGCGTGTTTGTCAATTTCAATGTCCGCTACAATCTGTTCGGTTTCATCCCCCTGCTCAACTTCGTCCCCTGCGTGGTAGCGCTGGCTCTCAACAGCTCTGCTTATGTGGCTGAGATCTTCCGCGCCGGCATTCTGGCCGTGGACGCCGGCCAGATGGAAGCCGCCCGTTCTCTGGGTCTGAGCAAGTGGCAGGGCATGAAGATGGTGGTGCTGCCCCAGGCCATCAAGAACGTTCTCCCCGCTCTGGCCAACGAAATCATCACCATGGTCAAGGAATCCTCCATCTGTATGGTGCTGGGTATCTGCGATCTGATGTTTGCCGCCAAGTCCACTGCCGGTTCCACCTGGATCTCCACCGGTCCTTACGTGCTGGTTGCCGTAATTTACTTTGCCATCAACTTCCCCGCCGGCAAGGCCGTGGAAGCCGTTGAAAGGAGAATGCGCCGTGGTGACATCCGATAAGCTCATCGAGGTCAAGAACCTCCAGAAATACTACAACAGCGGCGCCCTCCACGCCCTGGACGGTGTCACCGTGGACATCAACCGCGGCGACGTGATGGTGGTGGAGGGCCCCTCCGGTTCCGGTAAGTCCACCTTCCTGCGCTCCCTAAACCTGATGGAGGATCCCACCGCCGGCGAGATCATCTTCAACGGCGTGGATATCACCAAGCGCAAGTACACCAACGAAGAGGGCCACACCGTCAAGGTCAACATTGACGCGCACCGTCAGAAGATGGGCATGGTGTTCCAGCACTTCAACCTC
>JAZRRQ010000142.1:0-10408 GCA_045650885.1 Vescimonas sp.
AGCGCAGTAGAAAATAAGAAGTGCCACCTCGAACATCTGCAGATGTTCGAGGTGGCACTTCCTATAGTTCGAAGCCTCAATTCGGGAACGAAGAAGGTCTGGCTGGCAGGGTTTACCCGACAACAAAATTATAGTGGTAAGTTATAAAGAAAAACAATTTCAGTTTCTTGTGTTTGTCGTGTTGACTCTGCAGTACATTGATCATGTTCTGAGCATTATTTCCTTTGGAACTCGCCTTACTGAGCGTAGTGGCATCATAAGCGATGAAGAGTAAACCAATCAATTTGAGACGGCCTCCTGTACCAAAGCCGTCTTGCCGCAGCCGGTGGGGCCGTAGAGAAGGAGATGGCTCCGCGACACCGTGGTGTCTCCTGCGGAGCGCAGCAGTTGTTGCCATAGGGCAATAGCAACGGTCTGTTTGGCGGTGTGCTGTCCAATGATGGATTTGTCTAGAACTGCGATGATCTTTTGGGGCGTCATGGTTCTGGAGGAGGGAGGAAGAGTCGTTTCTTCCTCCTGAGATTCCAGTACCTGATGGGAAATCCACAGGTATCTGCAGCAGACAGGGCGGCCCGTACCTTCGATCACACAGCCGGGATTGGTAGGGGGCATTTACTTGCCGCACAGCGCACATTGCTTCGGTCTCAGTATCTGACGTTGCTTTTCCCTTTTCTCCGCCCCATATCATACCTCCGGAAGGTTATAGCGAGCCAACAGCTGATCGATCGGTGCGTCCAGCAGTTCACTGGCACGCAGCAGGACCTGCACCGGAGGAGTTTTGGTACCCGTCTCGTAAAGGCTCCATTTATATTCCGGGATATCCAGCGTTTCTGCGACCTCTCGTTCCTTCAATGCCCGAAGACGCCGGAAGTGAGCGAGACCGGTGACAGCGACTTCTTCTTTTTTCAGCGAGCAGGAGTAGCGATGTGCTGCCACATCATAAGTGGAGAGAAACTCTCCAAAGGGGACATCGCGTACTCGGCGGTTTGCCTTGCGCCAGTTGGTGATATAGGTGATGACGTACTGCTCGCCTGTGTTGGTCAACTTCTGCGCCGTTTCCAATTCGTTGCGGGTCATGGAAAAGGTGCTGCCACCCTCGCAGGAGGTTTTTACCTCTAGGAAGATAGGCTTACCATTCTCATCAAAGGAGAGGATATCGTAGCCAATGCGTTGCCCTTTCATTTTGTAGAGAGGAAGTACCAATCTTGCGTGAACAGGCAGTGCCTCCAACAGCCGAGCTTGTTCCCGGACAAAGATAAAGTCCTCACCCTCTCGTCCGATTTGTTGTTTATGGCCGGAAGGAGTGGGCAGATAGGGATGAGGCGGATGTTTCTCGAAGAAGGAGAGGGGAATGGTACTGATGTCGTCTTTCAGAATGGGATCCAAAGGCAGACTCAAAGTTTTGGCGATACGGCGATACTTGTCCACGCGGCCATAGGGGGGCAGCGTCTCCATTTCGCAAAGGTCGGGTTGGGTAATGCCAGCCGCTTTGGCCAGTGCGACCTGGGAGAGCCCCAGATACATACGGATGATGGTGAGTACGTGCATAGATAATACCTCCATGTATTTGATTTGAAAACAAAACACCGTGCAGGGCATAGAGCCTACACGGTGTCATGAAGGTATGACGAATACACGCACAAAGGACAGCGCAGAATAGGAAACCATCCTTGCCAAATGAGGCGAAAAAGAGTATACTACTCCTGCGGTGCGGACTTTGTCCGTTGTGTAGGTGCTCGAACCACCTGCGCAGGTATGCTGGGGTTGCCGCCCCAGCATACTGCCGCTGTTTTTGTTTTCTTGCAAGATCAGTATAGCATATAAGGGTGCATATAGCAATAGGAGAATTGAGAAAATGTGGTTTTTTTAGAAGAGCATATGATAGCTTCCTACTCCTTGACATTCAGTGGTGGATATTTATAATTATTTTAGAAGGAGGGAGTAAGTAAATGGCATATTCAGAAGCAATGCTTCGGGCAATAAAAAAATACGAAGCAGAAAAGGTGGAACGGCTTACATTCCGTGTGACAAAAGGCAACAAAGAAATTATTCAGGAACACGCGGCAGAGAGAGGCGAATCGGTCAATGCCTTTTTAAACCGTGCTGTTTACGAAACTATGGAACGTGACAGAAAGAATGAATCTGATGATAAAAGTAGATACGACAAGAGCGAATGATGGGGTGTCATTCGCTTTTGTTAAAATTTGGCGTATAGTGGTATTGTTGTAACTGCGACAGCAATTATGCCCATTTCATTTTATGTGGAAAAGAGAGAAAACAAATGTTACCTATCCTATTTATGGATCTGATCGATGATCCGCAGGACCAAATACAATATAGAAAAATCTGGGATTTATATCAAAAAAGAATGTATTTGACCGCATACTACATCTTAAAAAATCATCACGATGCAGAAGATGCAGTTCAGGATGCGTTTCTTAGCATTGCGAGAAATATGGCCAATATCCGAGCTAAAGTAGGCACCAAAGGAATGGAGATCTATGTTCTCAAAACAGCGAGACGTGCAGCCTACGCAGTCATCCGATCAGATGGAAAATCCCGATTTAATATATCTCTGGGATTGGAAGAAGATATCCCGGATGATAAGTTTTGGAAAAGGCTTGAAGAACAGCAGGAGTACAACCGACTGGTGAAAGCGATTAGTGCGCTTCCGGCGGAGTACGGAGATGCGGTATTTTATCATTATGTCCTCGAGATGTCCTTTAGACAGACAGCAGAAACGATGGGGATAACTACATCTTCTGCAAAACGGCGAGTATGCGAAGGGAAAAAGATACTTTTAGCTAAGTTAAACGGATATGAGAGGTGAACTATGGCATTGACAAGAGAACAGGTAATTGCAGCCTTTTGGGAAGCTGAAGAATTGGATTTTGTACACATCCCGCCTGAAGATGAGATCGATTATACCTTCTCAGAGGAATTCTGCAGAAAGAGGGAGAGGCTTATCGCGCAAGAGATAAAGGGATCCTTCTATCTCATGTCGCGGCGTAAGCGGAAAGTACTTCTTATGACCGCCGTGCTTATAGCCATGCTCTTGCTCGTAGGCTGCTCGGACCGCTTGAGAGAAGCCGTTGCTAATATGGCCATTGAGATCTATGAGACCTTTAGTAGAAGCAAACCAGAAGATGCGCTGCGGGACGAAATTAAGACGATATATGAGTTTACCTGGACACCGGAGGGTTATGAGCTAGTATCGCAAAAAAGAACGGAGTCAAAACGAATCAAAACAACTTATCAGGATAAAAGCGGCAATGAGTTTGTACTCAGACAATACGCAAATAACGACATGCTTACTTCAGCAGACAATGAGCAGGGCATAAAAATGACTTTGAAAGAGGAAGAACTCATACTGTATACAGGGAAGAAAACAAAGAGAGTAACCTGGATTTATGACAAATATTACTTTACGCTCGATTACAATGCAGATATCGAACTGGATGAAATAGAAAAGATGGTCATATCTTTAGAGACGATCACATAAAAAACAAATAACAGCAGGGTCTTTGTAATAAAACACAAAGACTCTGCTGTTATTTGTTGAAGTTGCCCAAATTCACAGTCAGAGGTTTGGCGAACTTTTTGGAGGAAATAGCGGACCGTTTTGCGTTTATTTACTTCTATAGGGTAGGGGACAAACCTTAAGAAATTTGGAAAGGAAAAGAGTATTATGAAAAAGAAACTGAAGAAGCTGTTCGCTGTGGCACTGACCTGCTTGGTGGTACTTTCAACCATGACGAATCCTGCCTATGCCGCACAGCCGGAGCACAATATAAGTCCCATGTACGCAGTTCCCATCATTGTGGATTGCGGCAGCAGCATTGATGATAACAATTTGCTTTACACGACCGCAGCATATAATATTGACGATTGCGAATACACTCGAATCAAAATCACCATCTACGTGGAGAAACGAAGCCTCTTGATGTTTTGGAACCGAGTAGACATTGGTCAGCCCAACAACCAATGGGTGACCTATTGCTATGGATGGACCAATGATGTTGAGCACTTTGCACAGATGCCCAGTTCCGGCACGTATCGTATCACCACTACCTTTGAGGTACAGAATGGCATCGATGTCGTGGAGACCATTACAGAAACCACGACCGTGTCTAACTGATGAACTAACGAATAAGACATGAAAGCCTCTCCCCCCCGCAGTGCCGGACCGGTCCCCTGTTGATGGTGCGGCGGGGAATATGTGGAGCAGATCCTCAACTGAAGTATCATAAACGCAAGATGACTGGCATTAGCTGGAGAGGACTGTTAGGTGGAGCTTGGAGAAGTATTTTCAAACTTGCCTGACGGTCCTCTTCTATGATGGTGTCGAGAGCAAAAGGAATAGGCGATAAAAACGGTTTGGATAATCTGGTAACCATCATTTTAAAAATGTGTGAAAATAGAAAGCGTTTCTCGCAAAAAATGAGAAGCCTGTCGGTAGCGAGAACCTTTAAGGGGGAGAAAAAACGGTATAAAGGAGCGACTCGAATAAGATTACACTTGGAGCGGTTATGGCTACGGCAACAAGGCTGGTGATAGGAGAGATGTGCAAGTTGCTAGCTACACTTAAGCGAAACATACTATTAGTAGAAAGAAAAGACACGTGAGTTAGGTTGTGGAAGAAAAAGAATACATGGAGAAAAGTATGATGGAGATTTGGCTGATTAGCCGAATTTATCAACAGTTAGAATATCGTATGCCGATGGAGGTAGCGGAGTTGAAGGTATATCCCAATTTGTTTAGAGGGTCGGCCTATTACATATGTCCGCGCTGTCGGGTGACGATGGAAAGGGAATTTCAGTCTTACTGTGATCGTTGTGGGCAGAAGCTTGATTGGAGGAAGTATTTAAAGGTTAAAATTATTTAATTTATATTAACAGATTGGGAGAAAGCTCCCAAATGCTTTCTATCTCGTAACGTGGAAAGAAATATGCGATACCAACTTCAACCGAGTTGTGGTGCTAGAAGAAAGAGCACTACAACGCATGAGATTGGTGAGCTTTTGTATGAAAAGATAGAAAATGTGGTTCGTAGAACACGAGGTGCAAAGCGAAGAGGGGGACCAAAGATATATTGGCATATGGTGAACCTAACGCCTCTGTTTTGGACGATGTGCCCAATGTGGTATAGGTTTGTGGGCTGGATAAGTCCGGCGCATATTGAATGCAGGATGCGACGAGCAACCATAACTATAGCGGCGAGCTTCCTGCCAATTGCACCATGAAATTATGAACAGAGCTGCGGTGTGGATCAAACCATACCGCAGCTCAAAATATGATGATATTGTTTTGATCGGACGTCTCTTCTGGGAGTTGTTTTTTAAGGGGAGAGGATCATTTGCCTCACAGCGGTCAAGTGATCAAACAACTTTCAGCGCAATCAGCACCTGCAGGACAACAAAGGCGGTATAAATGCCCAGCAGCACCAAACCCTGCCAACGCCGCAGCTTGCCTTTTATCAGGGCCGGCAGTGTCATCAGTGCCATTACACCGACCATCAGGGGGATCTCGATCAGCTGAGAGGTATTGTATCCCATCAGCTTGCTGCCCTCCGGCACGGCGAAGGGGGAGAGGGTGGCGGCGGCGCCGGTTACCAGTACGAGGTTAAAGATATTGGCACCGATGATATTACCCAGAGACAAAGCGCTGTGTCCCTTCACAAGGGCGGTAACGGCAGTGACCAGTTCCGGCAGAGAAGTGCACAGGGCAACCACGGTAACACCAATGACCTCTGTGGGAATGCCGGCCATGGCAGCCAGAGACACGGAAGAGCCTTCCAGCATGTCCGCGCCCACGGCGATCAGCGCTGCGCTGAGGGCAAGAACAACGAGGTCTTTGAGAAGAGAACTGCCCTGTTCTGCAGACTCTTCTGCATTATGCTGAGCAGGATTTTTGAAGCCGTTGCGGATCGTCATTGTCATGTAGATGGCAAAGACCAGCAGCAGCACAATGCCCAGCCATCTGTCGAAACGGCCGAAGAGATATGCTGCGACCATATAGATAGCGGCCGAGGCGAAGAAGAACACCACCGGTGTGACAAGGGGCTTGCGGTCAACAGGCGCAGGGCGAATGGCGATGGTCAATGCTGCAATCAGCGATGTATTGCAGATGATGGAGCCGATGGCATTACCATAAGCAATGGCACTGTTGTTGTTGACGGCTGCGGTGACGGAGACCATGACCTCCGGCAAGGTGGTGCCAATAGACACGACGGTAGCACCGATGATGATCTCGGGCACCTTAAATCTTTTGGCAAGGCTGACGGCGCTGTCGACAAACCAGTCGCCGCCCTTGATCAGCAGTATAACGCCGACGGCAAACAGAAGAAGCGTTCCCCCAAGACCATCGGTCAGGGAGTTATACCAGGTAAAAAATTGTTCAAACATTGCATAATCTCCTTGTGTCTGTTTTTCAATAAACAAAAAGCATCCATCGAAAGTTACCCTTCGAATATTGCGAAAATAAGGGAATTCTTATTATAAGATATACAAGTTTTAAAATCAAGTATGGATCCGCCGTGGTGCAAATAAACATCTAAAAAGCAAACGGTTTCTGCTTCGCTGTGCCCATATAGCAAAATACTGCAGCACCCGTCATTCAGAGGGTTGCGCTTTTTGAATGCCGGTGACCGCCACAGCCTTACACTGCGCGCCTCGGCACGCTCCCTGCCATCCCAAAACCCATCGCCTGCGGCTCGCGTTTTGGGATGTCGTGGGTCGAACAACCGTTTTGCGCCAATGATCACACGATACTAAAAGAAAAAACCACCCTTGTGGGTGGTTTTTCTTTTGGTGCCGGTGAGCGGACTCGAACCGGTACGCTGTCGCCAGCGGTGGATTTTGAGTCCACTACGTCTACCAATTCCATCACACCGGCGCGGATGACTTACCTATTATAGCGCATAGCTGTAGTAAATTCAAGGGGGAATTTGCGACTTTACTGCTGTGGCAGCGGGGGAAAAATCAAAACAGGGGGTACCAAAAGGGAGGAAGATGTGGTATGATATTTATGTAAAATTATCAGCTAATTACAAGGAGGGGTGCGTGTGAAACGAATCTGGCGCAAAACACTGGTGCTTGCTGCGGTTGCCGCGCTGGCACTGCTGCTGTCGGGCTGCCTTTCAGCCGCCACGATAGAAGATCTTTTCACCCTGCCCCAACCGCCCATTGAGCATACAGACCTCTCACGCACCATCCATTCGCTGCTGGCCGACGGCTATGAATACGCCTCGCCTACGGCGGGCCAGAACATCCAGTCGGTTCAGGTGGTGGATCTGGACTGGGATGGAAACAGCGAAGCGATGGCCTTTTTCCGCAAGCCCTCGGATGATAAGCCGCTGAAGATCATGATCTTCCGGTTCAGCGACGAGGCCTGCGAACTGGTTACCACCATCGAGAGCAGCGGCACCGCGATTGAGCGGGTGGAGTACCGCGACATGAACGGCGACGGTATGCGGGAACTGGTGGTTGGCTGGAAAATTGCGCCCAATGTGCAGAACGTGGCGGTGTACGCTGTGGGGGAGAAGCACAGCATGCTGATGCAGACCAACTATACCCGTTACAGCATTCAGGAACTGGACGGTGATGATGTTCCCAGTTTGATGGTGCTGCGTTCCGACGCCGAAGGTGCCAGTGTAGCGGAGTTTTACGGCTGGCGGACAGATGCTCTGACGCTGGTATACCACAGCGCTCTGTCCAGCACGATGGCCGCCCTCAGCGGCGGCAGCGTGGTATCGGGCATGCTGGATGAGGACACCCCGGCGGTGTTCGTCACCGGTGTGAACGAAATGGGCATGGCGGTAACGGACATTCTGGCCTGCCGCGATAACGGAACGCTGACCAACGCTTCCCTCAGCCGTGTGACGGGCTTATCTGCGGTGGTCTATCCCTACAGCAAGCTGCAGCCGCAGGATCTGGACGGTGACGGCATCATCGAGATCCCTGCCCCGCTGGAGGCGGAGGAGGCAGGCAAACAGAACGACGGTCTGGTGGACTGGCTGCACTGCGACATTGACGGCGACATTTCCCGTGTGGCCACGACGTACCACAGTCAAAGCGCCGGCTGGTATTTGCTGATGCCGGAATCGTGGATGGACCGCATCAGCGTTGAGGAAGCCGATAGCGGGTTGAATGAACACCAGGTAACGCTGCAGGTGGACGGCCAAACGGTGGCCTGCGTGTATTCCATCACCGGTGAGAACCGGGAGAACCGCGCACTGCGGGGTGAGCGCACCGTGCTGCGCCGCCGTACGGATATCGTCTACGCCGGCGAGGTGAAGGAGAACAGTCTGGGCTTTGATAAGGAACAGCTGCGCAGCTGCTTCCGTTTGATTGTTTCGTCCTGGGCGAACTGAGAAAGGAGAAACCACTGCATGAAAAAGGTTTTGGTTTTGGAAGATGAAGCCAGCATCCGTGGGTTTATTGTGATCAATCTGCGCCGCGCCGGCTATGAAGTGATCGAGAGTGAGTCCGGCGAGGAAGCGCTGGAAAAACTGCAGGAGAACAGCGATGTGCGCGTGGCGCTGCTGGATATTATGCTGCCCGGAATTGACGGTTTTGAAGTCTGCCGCCGCATCCGCGCCACCAATCCGCACATCGGTATCATCATGCTCACCGCGCTCTCGCAGGAGATGGACAAGGTGACGGGACTGATGACCGGCGCTGATGACTATGTGACAAAGCCCTTCTCACCGGCGGAACTGACGGCTCGTGTGGACGCGCTGATGCGCCGCAGCGGCGGCGCGGTGGAGGAAGCTGCCGGCCAGATCCGGCACGATCCCTTCCTGCTCAACACCCGCAACCGCACGCTGGAGAAGAACGGTGAGCGGATCAAGCTTACGCAGGTGGAATATACCATCGTGCAGATGTTTATGGAAAATCCGGGCAAGGCGCTCTCCCGCGAGGAGATTCTGGATCTTGTCTGGGGCCGCGATTACTTCGGCGAGCTGAAGATTGTGTATGTGAATATCCGCCGCCTGCGCCTGAAGATCGAGGATAATCCCACAAACCCCACCTATATCAACACGGTGTGGGGTTACGGTTATAAGTGGGGAACCTAAGCCCACAAGAGAAATGAAAGAGAAAGGAGGAGGACGGAATGAAACAGCGGCTGTGGATTCGCGGTCTGCGCAAGCGCTGGCTTTTGAACAGCGTTGGCCCCGTGATTGCTATTTTGATGCTCATTGCCATGTTGGTGGCAATGGGATTTACCAGCATCTATTACAGCAGCGCCCGATCTACGCTGGAGGCCAAAGCCTCTGCCGGTGCTGATTATTTCAACACCTACAGCATGACCAGCTACAGCGACTATTACCGCAGCGCAATGCTCTATGCCGCCTCCTTCGAGGATGCAGATCGCGTGGAACTGCAGTTTTTGAACCGCTATGGCCGTGTGGAGGCCTCCACCATCGGTCTGCAGGCCGGTACGTCCCCCGGCACGCCGGAGATTGAGAAGGCCATCCGTTCCGGCAAAATGGAGAGCTATAGCGGCGCTGATCCCCGGACGGGCGAAACGATTCTGACGGTGTGCTGTCCGCTGGAGTTTAATGGCGGCGTGGTGGGCGTGATGCGCTATGTCACCTCCACCCGTCAGTTGGATCACCAGATGATGATCACGGCGCTGATTATCTTTGCGGTGGCGGTGGTTATCAGCGTGTTGATCTGTATTCCCGGCTTGATTTTTATCAACAGCGTGGTAATGCCTGTGGCAGAAGTGACGGAGGCAGCCAAGCGCATTTCCGGCGGCAGCTACGGTATCCAGATCCCCAACCACTACAAAGACGAGATGGGCGAACTGGTACGCAACGTCAACGATATGTCGCTGAAGCTGAGCCAGAGCGAAAAAATGCAGACGGAGTTTATCTCCTCCGTGTCCCATGAGCTGCGCACGCCGCTGACGGCTATCAACGGCTGGGGCGAAACGCTGGAAGGGGAGGATGACCCTGTGGAGCTGCGTCGTGGTCTGGGCATCATGGCCAAGGAGGCTCGCCGACTGACCAACATGGTGGAGGAGCTGCTGGAGTTCACCAAAATGCAGGATGGCCGCTTCACGCTGCAGGTGGAGCCCATGGACCTTCAGGCCGAGCTGGAGGACGCCGTATTTACCTATCGCCAGTTGTTCCGGCAGGAGGGAATCGCTCTGGAATACGACGATGGGGGAGAAGTGTATACCGATCCCTTTACCGGCGACCCGGTGCGCATTAAGCAGGTGCTGTGCAACGTGCTGGACAACGCCGCCAAGCACGGCGGCAGCGGCAAGCGCATCGTCGTGACTATGCGCCGCTCACCGGACGACTATATCATCACCATCCGCGACTTTGGCCCCGGCATCCCTGAGGCAGAGCTGCCCTTCATCAAGCAGAAGTTCTACAAGGGTTCCTCCAAGGCCCGCGG
>JAZRRQ010000143.1:0-4481 GCA_045650885.1 Vescimonas sp.
AACGACATGGCTACGATCCGACTTCGCGGCGAACAATGATCTTGCCGCCATTGACGTAGCGGTAATCGAAGGCGTGCATGGGCTGGCCGTATTCCAGCATGACGTAGTTGGTGATGTCAACGATGTTGTTGATGGGGCGCACGCCCATGGCGCGCAGGCGCTCACGCATCCACTTGGGGGAGGGGCCGATCTTCACGTTGCGCACCATGCGGGCGGTGTAGCGGGGCACCAGATCCTCGGCGGGGGTCTCCACGTCCAGCAGGTCAACGAGGCAGCCCTCGGCGCCGCCCTTCACCTCGGGGGTGTGCAGGGTCAAGGGAGCGTCAAAGGTGGCGCTGGCCCCACGGGCCAGACCGATGATGCTCAGGCAGTCGGGACGGTTGGGGGTGATCTCAAACTCCACCACGTGGTCGTCCAGACCCACGGCATCGCAGATATCCTGACCGATAGCCAGATCGGTGAGCTCTGCGTCATCGCTGAGGATCCAGATGCCGTTCTCGTAGGCGGTGGGGAAGTCGCGCTGATCCAGACCCAGCTCCTTGAAAGAGCACAGCATGCCGTCGGACAGCTCGCCGCGCAGCTTGCCGCTGTGGATCTCGATGCCGCCGGGCAGGTTGGCGCCGTCCAGCGCCAGGGGTACCAGAGCGCCCTCGGTGACGTTCTGTGCGCCGGTGACGATCTGCACGGGAGCTTCGGCGCCCACGTCCACCATGCACACGAACATGTGGTCGCTGTTCTCGTGGCGCTTGATGGAAACCACGCGACCCACGACAACATTCTCAATATCACTGCCCTGCACCTCGGTGACTTCCACCTTGGAGCCGGACAGGGTCATTTCTTCGGCAAAAGTACGGTCATCCGCGGTCACGGTGACGAACTCATCCAGCCATTTTCTGCTCAGATTCATATTGTTATCCTCCTAATTGGTTAGAAGAAATATCTTTCAGTAAGATATATCAAAATTCAAAATTGTTTTTTCACCGACATGCGCGGGGAAAAAAACACTGCTCGGTGTGCAAACGTGCGAGCGCCGCGAGTGCGATGCAGCACACCGCAAAACCATTCGCACAAAATGGCGTCAGCCATTTTGGCGAGTCGTTTTAAAACTGCTCGAGGGAACGCACGTCGTTCTCGAAGATCAGGCGCAGGTCGGCAATCTTGAAGCGGCGCATGGCCAGACGCTCCAGACCCATACCGAAGGCCCAGCCGGTGTACTCCTCGCTGTTGATGCCGCTCATCTCCAGCACCTTGGGATGCACCATGCCGGCGCCCAGCACCTCGATCCAACCTTCGCCCTTGCAGGTGGGGCAGCCCTTGCCGCCGCACTTGTGGCACTGCACGTCCATCTCGCAGCTGGGCTCGGTGAAGGGGAAGTGGTGGGGACGGAAACGGGTGACGGTACCCTCGCCGAACAGCTCTTCCATCACGGCGTTCAGGGTACCCTTCAGGTCAGCCATGGTCACGCCCTTGTCGATGACCATGCCTTCCACCTGATGGAACATGGGGGAGTGGGTGGCGTCCACTTCATCCTTGCGGTACACGCGGCCGGGAGCGATGATGCGGATGGGCAGCTTCATGGTCTCCATGGCGCGCACCTGCATGGGGCTGGTCTGAGAGCGCAGCATCACGCGGCTGTCTTCATCAAAATAGAAGGTGTCGGACCAGTCGCGGGAGGGGTGACCCTCTTCGGCATTGAGCTTATCAAAGTTATAGCTGGCCAGTTCCACCTCGGGGCCGTCCAGTACGGTGAAACCCATGCCAACGAAGATCTCCTTGATCTCGTCCAGCGCCTTGTACATGGGATGCTTGTGACCGATGCGCACCTCGGTGCCGGGGATGGTCACGTCGATGGCCTCGTCGATGAGCTGCTGCTCCAGCTTGGCGGCGGCCAGACGCTCGCGAGCCTCGTCAATGGCGGCTTCCAGTGCGGCGCGCACTTCGTTGGCTACCTGACCCATGATGGGGCGCTCTTCAGCGCTGAGCTTACCCATCTGCTTGAGAACGGCAGTCAGTTCGCCCTTCTTGCCCAGATACTTCACGCGCAGGGCTTCCAGTTCCTCAGAAACGGCGGCAGCGGCAATGGCTTCCAGCGCGCTCTTGCGGATGATTTCCAGTTGCTGTTTCATGTTTAATTCCACTCCTTGCAGGTTTTCTCGGGAGTCTTGGGCAATAAAAAAAGCCCTCTCCTCCCAGCAATAGGGACGAAAGGACACAATTACTTCCGTGGTACCACCCAAATTCACCGTCAAAAGACGGTGCACTCGTTTCCTGATAACGGGGGATAACCCGTCCGCGCATTTCCTCGCGGCAGCTCCCGGGCGAACACAGCGCTGCAATCCCAGACCGGCTTTCAGCCGCTGACCGGTCCTCTCTGGCGGATGCGTTGTGCACTGTACTTCCCATTCAACGCTTTTTAACTCAACGTTTCTATTTATAACACACCGCCGCAGAAGTTGCAAGGGGGAAATTCTTTTCTTTTCACCGAAAAACCCTCGCATCCGAGGGGAAAAGATGGTATACTGTATAAAATGTCTGGCAAAGGAGGCTCCGCCATGGACCGCATTGACCGCCACTATGTAAAAAATGTGCTGCCTGCACGCGATCCGTGGGGCCATAAGGGCACCTTCGGCAAAGTGCTGTGCGTGTGCGGCAGCGTGGGCTATACCGGCGCGCCCATTTTTGCCAGCCGCGCCGCCGTGCGTACCGGATCGGGTCTGGTGTTTCTCGCCGTTCCCGAGAGCATCTGGCAGGTCTGCGCCGTGAAAAGTGACGAGGCCATGCCTTTCCCGCTGAGCGATTTGGGCGGCAAGCTCCACGGCTGCTTCAAGGCCATCGCCGCGAGAAGTGAGGACTGCGACGCCGTGCTCTACGGCTGCGGCCTTGGGCGCAGCGATGCCCTCGACGAGATGGTGCGCGATGTGCTGACGCTCCCCCAGCCGCTGGTGCTGGATGCCGACGGCATAAACGCCCTCTCCGGGCATATGGATGTACTGCAGCGCCGCCGCGATCGCGTTACGGTGCTCACGCCCCATGAGGGGGAGTTTCTCCGTGTGGGTGGTGATCTCTCCCGCGGCCGCATCGATGCCGCCGTGGACTTTGCCCAAAAGTACGGCGTGTACCTCATCCTGAAGGGCCACGAGACGGTGGTGGCAGCGCCCGACGGGCGGTACCGCGTCAATACCACCGGAAACTCCGGCATGGCCAAGGGCGGCAGCGGCGATGTATTGGCCGGTATGGTGCTCAGCCTGCTGGGACAGGGGATGGATGCCTTTGCAGCCTGCTGCGCCGCCGTGTATCTCCACGGCCGCGCCGGTGATCTGGCGGCGGCTGAAAAGGGCGAGCGGGGCATGACCCCTACCGACCTGTTGGAACACATTCCTTACGCATTGCAGGAAACAGAGAAATAACGGGATCACGGGAAAGCCTTCCGTATTTGACGATCGGAGGGGAACACGTGAAAAAAGTAATCCTTTACACCCTTTGTCTGGCGCTGCTGCTGTGCGGCTGCGGCGGAGGGGAAAAAGAGCAGATCCAAACGCTGCAAAGCCGCTACGCCGCGGCGCAGAAAATCACCGTTCAGGCGGAGATCACCAGCCACTTTGACGGCGGCAGCCGCAGTTTTACCGTCTCCACCGTGTGGGAGCCGCAGGGCGCCACCACCACCGTTGTGGCACCGGAGGAGATTGCCGGTATCAGTGCCACGGTGACGGGGGAGGAGCTGATGCTCTCGTACGATGGCGCGGCGCTTTCTGCCGGTGTGCCCATGGCACTTTCGCCGGCGGCCTGCGTGCCGTATCTGGTGGGCGCTCTGTCCGACGGCTACCTGCTGGAATACGGCAGTGAGACCATCGATGGGCTGGAGTGTATTCGCGCCGCCTTTGACACCACCGCTCCCGACGGCACGAAGATCTTATGCACCGTCTGGATCGAGCGTGAGAGCAGCGTACCTTATTACACGGAATTTTCCACAGACGGCATGGTGGTGCTGACCATCCGTGCACTGTCGTTTGATATGATTTGAGAAAGAGGGATCGTCATGGAATCCACACTGAAGAGAACCTGGGCGCAGATCGATCTGGACGCCTTGAGCTATAATTATCACGTCCTGCGCAATCACATCGGCAGCGATGTCAAGTTTCTGGGCGTGGTGAAGGCCGACGCCTATGGCCACGGCGCTGTGGAGGTGTCGCACCTGCTGCAGGAACTGGGCGCCGACTATCTGGCGGTGTCCAGCGTGGACGAAGCTATGGAGCTGCGGAAAAACGGCATCACCATGCCGTTGCTGATTCTTGGCCACACGCCCCGGGAGCAGGTGGGACTGATGATCGAACATCACATCACCCAGGCCGTCACCTGCCGCGCCAAAGCGGTGGAATACAGTGAGGAAGCCGTGCGCTGCGGCGGCGAACTGACGGTCCATATCAAGGTGGATACCGGTATGTCGCGCCTTGGCTACCTGTGCGCCGGCAAGTCGGATCGTA
>JAZRRQ010000144.1:0-9071 GCA_045650885.1 Vescimonas sp.
GCTACATTCACTTCTATAACCATGAGCGTATCCAGGCAAAGACTGGAGTGGCGCCGCTGACGCTGCGCCACTCCGCATAAAACTTAATATTTTCCTACTTAGGGGCTTTTTTGTGCTGTCCGTACAATCTGGGGCAGTACAAGCTGCATCCGGCTTTTCTTTACGCTTCTTTTGTTTCCACTTTTCCCTTTTTCCAGCTGCCGCTGAGATAAAACACCAAACCGATGAAAAACGGCGTAAATCCGGCCACCGCATCGCCCAGCCAGAATCCAAAATGCCGCATATCCAGCACCAGACCGAAAAGCACCGCAAGACCGATGCGCATGACGATACCATCGAAGATAGCTGTGGCAAAGTTGACCATGTAGTTGCCGCTGCCGTTGAGCAGGGAATTCATAATGGAGCGCATAGCGCTGCCATAGAAAAGCAGCACCGCAATAGGCAAATAGCCCTTCACCAGCGCCAACACCGCCTGATCGTCGGTAAACAGGCCAAAGAACGCCTGAGGGAACAGGCAGATCAGCACCGAAAGTGCGGTAGCGATGCTCAAAGTGATCTTGGCAAGGCTGACCATGGTCTGCTTGACGCGGTCAAATTTGCCGGCAGCAATGTTCTGACCCACCACTGTCGATCCGGCTGTATTCAGCGCATTGGAGATCAGATTGATGATGTTGGAAAGCTTATTGGCAATGCCGGCAAAGGCAGACACTTCCACGCCGTAGGAGTTGATCCAGGAATTAACGAACAGCTTGGAGATCTGGATGGAAGCGCTCTTGATGGCCATAGGCGTACCCAACTTCACCAAAGCGCCCAGCATCTCGCCGTCCCAATGCAGGAAGTCGCGGCGCGTCATGGTCAAACCGAACTTCTCTCGGTTACGGTACAGGAACACCACACAGGCAATGAAGCTGACGCCCTGACTGATGACAGTTGCCAGTGCCGCGCCGCCGGGGCCCATATCCAGTCCCACCACAAAAACGATATCCAGCACCAGATTGGTGACAGCCGCCACGCTGATGAAGATAAAGGGATGCTTAGAGTCGCCCATGCCGCGGAGAATCGCGCTAACGACATTATATCCGTAAATGAACACCAGACCGATCATGCAGATGGCAGAATAGGACGAAGCGCCCTCATAAGCCGCCTCCGGCGTGTTCATCCAATGCAGCAAATGATCCTGGATACTCAGGGCAACAGCGCTGACCACCAAGGCGCACACCAGCAAAAATGAGCTCATGGTTCCCACAAAGCGGCCAATTCGGTCCGTCTGCTTGGCGCCCACATAGCGGGCAATGAGCACCTGTCCGGCGCTGGCGTAGCCCATGGCAATGAAGGTCAGCAGATGGCTCAAATCGCCGCCCACCGACACGGCGGAAATGCCAGACTTACCCAGCACATTGCCTACCACCACCATGTCCACCAGGTTATACACCACCTGCAGCAGGTTGGACAAAAACAGCGGCCAGGCAAACACCACCAGCTGCTTTGTAATATTACCTTGTGTAAAATCTTTGATACCGCTTCCCTTCACGGGCTTCACCTCACTTGCGTTTCCTATCATAACACCAAAATTTCCCGTTCACAAGTTAAAATACCGGGCATTTCGCCCGGTATTTTCTTATTCTACCCGGATGCCGCCTTCACGACGGACAGAAAGCACATGGCACTTCCCTTCCCCCAGCACCGACTCGATACCGCTGCAGAATGCATCGAGCATGCCCAGCGGCACGAAAGCCTGTACCGTTCCGGCAAAGCCGCCGCCGTGGACGCGGCAGGCACCGCGGCCATCCAGCAGCTCCTCGCACAACGCCAGCGTAAACGCCACCGCCTGCTGCTCCACCGCACCGGCAGGTGTGATGTTCTGCAGATACATCCAGGAGCTGCGACCCGATGCCTTGACCAGTTCCAAAAATGCGTCCATGTCCCCTGCACGCAAAGCCTCGGCTTGCTGCTGCGCGCGGTCGTTCTCGTTGTAAAAATGAATGGCACGCAGGATCGCACGATCGGCCACACGGCCGCGCAGATCGGGAAGCGCTGCCAAAAACGACATTTTAGGTATCTCGCGCAAGACAGTTTTTCCGAAATAATGACAGATTTCCCGCATTTCACCCGGGATAGCCGCATAATCCGCCGTAAGATCGGCATGATCGGCGCCGGTATCAATGATGCACAGCGCGTAACCGGCCTGCGTCATGTCAAAGTCGATACGCTCCACAACGGGACAGGCAGGATATTCAAAATCAATGAACACCATGCCGCCCACCGCCGAGGCCATCTGATCCATCAGTCCGCAGGGCTTGCCGAAATAGGTGTTCTCAGCATACTGGCCGATACGGGCTATCTCTGCCGGCGCGATGGCGTTATCAAAAAAGAGCGCATTGAGAATGGTACCCATCAGCACCTCAAAGGCTGCCGAAGAACTCAGACCGCTGCCGGGCAGCACCGAGGACTTGACATGCGCATCAAAGCCACGCAGGTCTGCGCCGCGATCAGCAAAGGCAGACGCCACACCGCGCACCAGCGCCGCCGTGGTATTCTCTTCGCCGGGATGTACTTCCAGATCGTCCAGCACCACTTCCACAGGTGCATAACCTTCGGAAAAAACACGGATGCTGTTGGTACCGTTGAGCACCACTTCCGCCGTGGTCTCCAGATTCACTGCCGCCGCCAACACGCAGCCACGTTGATGGTCGGTATGGTTGCCGCCCAGTTCCGTACGTCCGGGGGCGGAAAAACGATAAACCTGCATGATTATTCTCCTCTTATATTCTCCTCATCGATCAGTTGCAGACACAAGGGGGACAGGGCTGTCATGGATTCGCCTTTCTTTCACAGAAACTGATGTACAAATTGCACCAACAGCGGGTAAAAGGCAGTGGTAAACACCATGCGACTGATCTGCAGCACGGAAACCACCGAGGGGTCGGCATCCAGATCCGGTGCAACCAGCGCCGCCTCCGTAGCGCCGCCGGCAGCCGAGGATAACACGGCCGTTGCCATATCCAGCTTGCAGAATTTCCGCAAAAGCAGAGCCAGCACCAGATTGATCACCACAAAGCCGCAGCAGATGAACAACGCCGGCAGCAGCACAGTTTTCAGCTTTGCCAGCGAATCATATGTCACGCTGGTACCGATCAGCGCACCACTGAGAATTTGAGTCACGCGGCGCACCGCTTTGGGCATATAGAGCTTACCGGTCTTAATGTTAACGGCTGCCGATGCCGCCATGGAGCAGATCAGAATCAGCACGGAAAAATCAAAAATTTCCGACAGGCCAAGGCCCACCGCTCCACCGAAGCAGGAAACAACAGCGGCCAGCAGAATGCCTTTTTTCTTCTCTTCCGCCGTGCGCTGATGCAGCGAGGCAGAAGCTTTTTCCACAGAAGTACCGGCACCGCCCATCCGCTTGCCCAGAAAACGGGCCAGCGGCATGGAAATGCTGTACACCGAGAGAAGGCGTAGCACCTGCAGCACAGCCACCACCGCCGCATCGCCGCCCATGTCCATGGTCATCAGCGTCATATCCGTCATACCACCGGGGGCAACGGAGAAAAGCGACGTCACAGCGTCCAGTGTTCCCAAGCGATAGAGAATCAATCCGGCACTCAGGCAAAGCGCAAAGATCACGCTGACCAGCACAATCACCGGCTTAAAAAGCCGCTTCATATTGTGGACCATCTCCATGGTCATGCTCATACCCACAAAAAGGCCGGCCACCGTCTTGGTGAGGGTCTTAACCGCTGCAGGCATAAACGCACAGCCCGTCATAATGTTCAATGCGCCCACACCGATCAGCGCGCCCACCATCATACCGGCGGGGAACTTGAGACGGTAGAAGATAAAGCCGCCCACAGATGCGACCGCCAGCGTAACAACAAGCCACAAAAAACCGTTCAAATTCCCACCTCCTATCTTTCTACTATCATTAAACTCCATAAACGCACGATTGTAAAGCCGCACTTTCTATTTTTCGCTTAGCCGCGTAAGTTTTCTATCCGACGCATCGGCGCTGCATCTATCAGAAAACCCTCTGCTGCAAACAATCCTCCTTTATCATCGCAAGCTCTTCGTCACAAGTCGTCTGTTCCACATATACTGATATGAGGAATCATCCTCAAGCATTGATATAGAGGTTTTTTAGTGGCAACATTTACCAATAAAGCAACCCTTTTCTATAACGGCGGTTCTGTCGAATCCAACACAGTAACCGGTGAGCTTCTGGAAGTTCTCAGCATTTCCAAAACGGCAATTCTGGACGAATACACCGTCGGAGACACCGTCACTTATGTGATCGCATTGAGAAACACCGGCCCTGTGGCGCTGACCGGACTCACGGTTATGGATGATCTGGGCGGATATCTGTTTGATGGCGAAACACTGCAGCCGCTGACGTATGTGTCCGGTTCCATCACGTACTATCTCAACGGTGTGTTGCAGGCTGCACCGGCAGTCAGCGCCGGTCCTCCCCTGTCTGTGACAGGAATCTCCGTCCCCGCAGGCGGAAATGCCCTTCTGATCTATGAGGCCAATGTCAACGGTTTTGCTCCGCTGGCGGTTGGCTCTACCATCACCAATACCGCCACCGTTTTCGGATGCGGTATCTCCACACCCGTTTCCGCCACAGAAACGATCACCGCAGGCCAGCAGGCACTGCTGACCATCAGTAAATCGCTTTCCCCCACCGTTGTTACGGAAAACGGTCAACTCACCTACACGTTCATCATCGAAAATACCGGCAACACTGCCGCTGTCGCTACAGACGACATCGTTGTCAGCGACACATTTGACCCGATCCTCGCGCCCATCAGCGTTACCTTTAACGGCACCGTGTGGACCGAAGGTATCAACTACACCTACAATGAGACCACCGGCGAATTCGCTACCATCGCAGGCGAGATCACCGTGCCCGCCGCGACCTACACCCAAAACACCGACGGCACATGGACAATCACACCCGGTGTCAGTACGCTGACGGTGACCGGCACCGTTTGATTGGCTGACGCATCGGAAGAAATCACAGTCGTCCGAAGGTCACGGTTCATCGAAATACCTTCGGATAAAACAAAAGAGAGCACCCCATCTGGGGTGCTCTCTTTTGGTACGCCCGACTGGATTCGAACCAGCGACCTTCAGAGTCGGAGTCTGACACTCTATCCAACTGAGCTACGGGCGCATATATGAACTTTGCGGCAATGCACTGAGATATTATACCAACTTGACATGGTAAAGTAAAGCAAAAAATCGGCGAAAAGATTGTTAAAAAAGTTGACAAGTTTATTATCGTGATGTACAATACTTGGTGGAGAAACTCCGACACACTGTTTGATAGCAACTCTGCCGAATCTCTCCGAAATTCCAACAAAGGACGGCTATCGACTCATGAAGAAGCAGAAGATTTCTGACGCTGTAATTCACCGACTTCCCCGCTATTATCGGTATCTGGATGACCTGTACAACAAGGGCATTGTCCGCATTTCCTCCAATTCGCTTGGCAGCCGTATGGACATCACCGCCTCTCAGATCCGTCAGGACCTGAGCTGTTTCGGTGAGTTCGGCCAGCAGGGTTACGGCTACAACGTGGCAGAACTCCGCGCCGAGATTGGTCATATTCTGGGCATTGACAACGGGCACCGTATCATCGTCATCGGCGCAGGCCATCTTGGTCACGCCTTGCTGCAGAACTTTGATTTTGAGAAGGTCGGGTTCCAGATTGACTCCGCTTTTGATGTTTCTTCTGCCATGATCGGTACCACCATCCGCGGTATTACTGTCCGTTCGATGGATGAGCTGGATGCGTATGTGGAACAGTATCGGCCCGATGTGGCTGTTCTGACGGTGCCGCAGAGTGTGGCACAGCCGCTGGCCGACCGACTGATCGATCTGGGCATCCGCGGTTTCTGGAACTTCACCAATGTGGAGCTGAACACTCAGGTTCCCGGTGTATTTTTCGAGAATGTTCACTTCGTGGATACTCTGCTGACCCTCAGCTACCGAATTTCCCGCAACTGAGGAACCCTTTTGCAGCAAGCGCATACCATGGGAATGAGAGCCTCCCAAGGCTCCAGATTTCATAGGAGGTTGCGCTATGTGTAATCAGAATTCCTGGGGCGGCAACAGCTGCTGGATCATCATCGCTATCATCATCCTGTTCTTCTTCTGCGGTAACGGCTCCGGCTATGGCTACGGCAATGGCTGTGGCTGCGGTTCTGCCGTGCAGAACACCGGCTGCGGCGGTTGCGGCAGCTGCTGCTAAGCTAAAACGATCCCCCGTCGAAGGACGGGGGACTTTTTTCTATGCAAGCACACTTTTCCGTGGTATACTGGAGCAAAGTGAGGGATCAGCTATGGATATTGGCAACATACAGGAAAAACTAAAAAACCATAGGCCTACATTGCAGGACTGCCGCGGAGAATACGCTGTTCTTGTCCCGCTGGTAGAAGGGCCGGAAGGACTGAGTCTGCTGTATGAAGTACGCTCGCCCCAACTGCGGCACCACGCCGCTGAGGTCTGCTTTCCCGGCGGAAAGATGGAACAAGGTGAGAATGCCGTACAATGCGCGCTGCGGGAAACCTATGAAGAGCTGGGTATTCGCCCGGAGCAGATCCGGATTCTGGGGCAGTTGGACTTCCTCTATCTGCGCAGTGACGGATTGATGCACCCGGTGCTGGCCTATGTGGATAGTGCGGCGCTGCAGGAGATGCGATACAGTCACAGTGAAGTACAGGAGACCTTCCTTGTACCGCTTACGTGGCTGAAGGAGAATCCGCCGCAGATCTATACCTATGACCTTACACCTCAGGTAGACGATGATTTCCCCTACGAACTGGTGCAGGCACCTCCTGCCTACCGTTGGCGCCCGGGCCGCATGGATATCCCGGTTTACAAGGGGCTTCCCTATCCCCTCTGGGGCTTGACCGGACGTGTCACCGAGCATTTGATCCGCATGCTGCATGAGACAGCCAATTTATAAAGAAAAAAGACACGACAACCGTCGTGTCTTTTGCATTGATTGGGGTAAACTTACAGTACCACCGGTATACAGCGGAGAATTTCCAGCGAATCAGGTGTCACGCGACAGTTGACTGCCACCACATGCACGCCTGCTGCCGCCGCCTCGCGCAACGCAGCGCCAAAGGCCGGGTGCGTAACATCGTTGGGCGCAAAGTCCAGTACCTCTTCCATTTGGACAACAAATACTACGCTGGCCCGGTGACCCTCGCGCACGGCACCCATCAACTCCCGCAGATGCTTGACGCCCCGCTCCGTAGGTGCATCGGGAAAGCGGGTATGACCACCATCCTCCAGCGTGACGCCCTTGACTTCCACCAGATGAAGACCCTCCGGCGTTTCCAGACAAAAGTCCAGCCGGGATTCCCCGTAACGATACTCACTGTGCAAGACGCTCATCTGCGGTTCAAACTGCGCGGCCCACTCGGCAAAAACACGGTTAGGTGCCTGCGCATCCATGTTCACCAAATGCTCACCCTTGCGCACAGCGATCAGGTCCCACGCCGTTTTGCGCTTGGGGTTGCTGCCCTTTTCCAGCCACACTTCCACACCGGGAATCAGCAGCTCCCGGCAGCGGCCCGTATTCTTCACATGGCAAATCACCGTCTCGTCATTCATCTCCACATGGGCGATGAATCGATTGGGACGAGCCTGAAAGACGGCTTTTTTCACTTCCCCGTAACGCATAATTTCTCACCTCGAGAGTATTTTATCATACATTTTACTCTGTGGAAACAAATTTCTCAGTGATTTTTATCAGTTAGGCAAAAAACACCATGCAAAATCACGAGATTCTCATTAAAGTTACAATTTTAACAAAGTGCGTAAATTTCATTTGTAATCTTACCAAACGTTTGGTACAATATAATCACATTATAATGGGAGGGATTGGATTCTATGGAATATTCCAACCTGTTCGTCTGCCTGATGGGCATGGGTACTGTTTTTGTAGGTCTGACCTGTCTGGTTTTCCTGGTCAACGCCATGGGCGCTGTTCTGAGAAAGAATCAGAAGGCTGAAGCCGCACCTGCAGTCTCCGCCCCCGCTCAGCCCCAGATGGACAACGCCAAAAAGGGCGAAGTGATGGCTGCCATCGCCGCTGCTATCGCCGAGGATATGGGCACCGACATTTCTGCTGTCCGCATCGTTTCTATTAAAAAAGTGTAATCACAGGAGGAAGAATATCATGAAAAAGTACAGAGTTAACGTTAACGGCACCGTTTACGAGGTAGAACTGGAAGAGATCACCGGCGCTGCTGCCGCCGCTGCCCCTGTTGCTGCCCCCGCTGCTGCTCCCGCACCCGCTGCTCCTGTGGCTGCCGCTCCCGCCGGTGGCGAGAAGGTTACCGCTCCCATGCCCGGCAACATCCTGTCTGTCAACGTGGCTGCCGGTGATACCGTCAAGCGCGGCCAGGTTCTGCTGATTCTGGAAGCCATGAAGATGGAAAACGAGATCATGGCTCCCTGTGACGGCGTGATCGCTTCCGTCAACACCAGCAAGGGCAGCGCTGTTGAGTCCGGCGCTCTGCTGTGCGTCATCCAGTAATGGAGGGACGTTAGATGCAAGCTATCCTGAATTTTATCAATGATACAGGCTTTGCCCTGTTCTTTGAAGGATCAAACTGGAAGTGTCTGGTGATGATCGCCATCGCCTGCTTCCTGCTGTTCCTGGGCATCGTGAAGAAGTTCGAACCGCTGCTGCTGGTTCCCATCGCCTTCGGTATGCTGATTACCAACCTGCCCGGCGCCAACATGTTCCACGAAATCCTGTTCGCCGGCGGTCACATCCACTGGGATCTGTTTGGCGGCTCCCCCGTTACCGCCGAGTTCCTGACTGAAATGGCCGCTGCCGGTGTGGCTGAAGATGTGCTGGCCAGCGTTGCCGTAGGCCAGAGCATTTCTGTTGGCCTCGTCGACGTCCTCTATCTGGGCGTAAAGCTGGGTATCTATCCCTGCCTCATCTTCATGGGCGTGGGCGCGATGACCGACTTCGGTCCCCTGATCGCCAACCCCAAGAGCCTGCTGCTGGGCGCTGCTGCGCAGCTGGGCATCTTCCTCGCCT
>JAZRRQ010000145.1:0-10324 GCA_045650885.1 Vescimonas sp.
TATGGTTAAGATTCGTCTGAGAAGAATGGGCGCTAAGAAGGCTCCTTTCTACCGCGTCGTCGTCGCTGATTCCCGCTATCCCCGTGATGGCCGTTTCATCGAGGAGATCGGCACTTACAATCCCTGCGTGTCCCCCGCCCAGATCAGCATCGATGCTGACCGCGCCCGCGAGTGGATCAAGACCGGCGCTCAGCCCACCGAGACTGTCCGCGCTCTGCTGAAGAAGGTCGACGTTCTGTAAGCTGAGGGCACATCATGAAGGATCTGCTGCTCTACATCGCCAGAAGCCTTGTGGAACATCCCGATCAGGTCACTGTGACCGAAATCGGTGATGGCGATGATCTGACGCTGGAGCTGCGTGTTGCCCCTGAGGACATGGGTAAGGTGATCGGCCGTCAGGGCCGCATTGCCAAGGAGATCCGTACCGTGGTACGTTCTTACGCCCAGCGCACCGGCGTGAAGGTTTCGGTGGATATCGTTGACTGATTGTTGACAGAAGAAAAAGCACTCCCTGTGAAGGGAGTGCTTTTTTTATTTGTTGCGAAAGAACGGTGCCTTGACATTCGCTACCACCGGTGCTACTATAGTTTACATAATGCGGGAAGAGGGATGGGTATGAAAAAGCGTGGTGTATTGACGGCCATTTGTGTCACCGTTGGCATGGTGGGCGGATATGGGCTGTACTACTTTGTCCTGATGGAAATGTTGAGCTACTTCTGGTCCGGAGATGTGGTGATTTCGCTGCTGTGCCTGCTGCTGTCGGTGGTGGGCTGCGGCACATTGCTGTGGGTGATCTGCACCCGGGAGATTAAGCGATGGATGCTGTGGTTGCTGAGTGCCGCCTATGTGGCGGCTCTGGCTGTGGTGCTGTTTGCCCGGAGCTACCCGGTGCGTGTGTTTTTGTGGAACCCGCTGGTGGGCTTGCGCGACTTGTCCGACCCGCAGATGCTGGCCCAGAGCGTGATGAACCTGCTGGTATTTATTCCGGTGGGCTTTTTCCTGCGCCGCTGCCGTCCGGCCGTGTGTGGCGCGTGGGTGGTGGGGCTCTCTCTGGCCATCGAGATGATCCAGTATGTTACCCGCCGCGGTATGTTTGATACCTTTGATCTGCTGCTCTACTGTGCAGGCATGACCATGGGTGTGGTGATCTTCCGCTTGTGGAAGATCCGCGTGGTAAAATAAAAAGCACTCCCTGTGAAGGGAGTGCTTTTTTTATTCCTTATGCCGCATCTCAAAGTGGATCAGCAGACTCAACACCGCTCGCAGGGCGATGACGATGGCCAGCACCGTCAGCTCTCCCAGATCGTGGACCTGCACCGTCTTGAGAATCTCGGCGGCCATCTTGAACTCCAGACTCAGCGCCAGTCCCGCGGCAAGGCGGAACTTGATGTCTCCCACGTTGCCGGTGACCAGACGGCGCAGCCACCGGCCGAAGGCACCCAGCGCCGACACCGCCACCACGCAGATGCCCATCAGTTCGCACACCGGGATGACAAATGCCAGCGCCGATGTGACGATCCGTTCTGCCATAGCTCGTCCACCTCCTGTGGAGAGGATACCACAGCGATGGCGCAGAGTCTGTCGAAGAAGAAAAAAGACGGCGCAGCGCCGTCTTTTTGATCAGTTTTTCTCCTGCAGTGCCAGCAGTTCGTCGCGGCGGCGCTGATATTTACCGAACCGCGCCTCCATTTGCTTTTTCCCCTCTTTGGGACGGGCGTTGGGAGAGTCCAGCCAACCGCGCCGCAGCTCGATGCTCCAGCGAATCTCCAGCATACGGTTGCAGATCCACAGCGCATCATGGGGCAGGGGAGCGCCCATTCCACGCGCCCGCAGACCGACACGCCGTGCTGTCTTGACGGCGCGGCGCACGTGGTAGTCACTGGTGACCACCAGTACCCGGGCCTCGCTGCCCAGCAGGGCAAGGGCGTTGCGGAAATTTTCCATCGTGGTGCGGGACTGGCTTTCCACACGGATGGCCTCAAGGGGCACGCCTTCTGCCACCAGCAGCTCCGTCATCACATCTGCCTCGGTGCGTTTGTGTCCTTTCGTCACGCCGCCGCAGGGCATGATGGGTATTTGTCTGTTAAACCGGCGGTAGACCTCCGCTGCTTTTTTTACCCGGGCCCGCAGCTCATCGGTGGGTTGGTCGTTGCGTCCCAGCGCTACGCCTAAGAGTAAAATGGCATCATATTTCATCGGTGTATCCCCCTCAGCCTTTTTTCCGAATTATACCGCTTGGCACAGGGAAAGGCAAGGGCGGAAGAAAAACTCCCGACTTCTTGTCGGGAGTTTTTGTGCGTCTTTTTACAGATCCAGTTTCAGATCGCCGTCCTTGATCCAGCCGATCTTCCGCAGAGGCAGGGCAATGATGGGGGTGAGGATAGCGGGCAGTACGATACAGATCAGCAGCATACCGATCCAATCCATCGCCGTGGGATTGATGGCCACGGCGTTCACCATTTCCACCGCCTTCTCGCTGGGTGCTATCCAGCCGGTCCACACGCCGATAGGTCCGCACAGACCGCAGGTACCCATACCGGCGTTTACCGGCGCGCCGTTCATCTGCAGTCCGAACACGCAGGTAGCGATAGGTCCGGTGATGGCCGAGGCGATGATGGGGGGAATCCACACGCGGGGATTGCGGACGATGTTGCCCATCTGCAGCATACTGGTGCCAAGACCCTGAGAGACGATACCGCCCCAGCGGTTATCCCGGAAGGTCATCACGGCAAAGCCCACCATCTGGGGGCAGCAGCCGGCCACAGCCGGGCCGCCTGCCAGACCTACCAGACCCAGTGTGTGGCAGATGGCAGCCGAGGAGATGGGCAGCGTCAGAGCAATAGCCACCAGCACCGACACGGCAATGCCCATGCAGAAGGGCTGGAGCTGGGTGGTCTCGTTAATAAGGGTACCAAAGGCATTGGCCACAGCACCGATGGGGGGCGCAATCAGATAGGAGATGGCCACACCGGCGAAGATGGTGACAAAGGGCGTCACCAGAATATCGATCTTGGTCTCCTTGCTGATGGCCTTGCCGATCTCGGCAGCCATGATGGCAATGAAGAACACGGCCAGCGGTCCGCCGCTGCCGCCCATGGTGTTGGCGGCCTGTCCCACAGCGGCCAGAGAGAACAGCACCAGCGGAGGCGCCTGCAGCGCGTAGCCGATGGCAATAGCCATGGCCGGCGCCGCCATAGCGGTGGCAAAGCCGCCCATCTCCACCATGAAGGGGAGGGCGAGCTGCTGACCCAGCGTCTTGATGATGGTGCCGATCAAAAGCGAGCAGAACAAACCCTGCGCCATGGCGCTCATGGCGTCGATAAAATAGCGCTTGGCAGAGAAGACGATGTTTTTGCGCTTGCAAAATGCGCGGATCTTTTCCATAGCACACCTCACAAAAGGTAGAGATTAGGTGTCAAGACACCTGTCGTGTCTTATTATATACACGGCGCGGAATTTGTCAAGAGGGGGCGGGGAAAAGAAAAAAGCACCCCTCAGTGGGGTGCTTTTTGAAGTCAGTTTTCCTCCAGCAGTACGTTCATGGCACGCAGCTTTTCTTTCAGGTGTGCCAGGGCATCGGCGTTGGGACAGGAGACGGTGTGCAGGTGGATCCCCTCGGTCAGCAGGGACAGGGGACGGGCATCGTTGTCGGCCATGCGCTCCATGAACTGATCCACATCGTAGCGGCTGGATAGCTGCAGCGCGGCGGTCATCTGACCGTAGACGGGGTGTTCCACCACCACGTCCAGCACGGTGCAGCCGCAGTCCACCATGGCGTAGAGTTCCGGTCGCGTCTCGTCGCTGCTGTGGCATACGGCCAGCTGCGCCGTCAGGCCTCCGTTCTGGGCGATCACATAGCCACGGGGTGTGGCGGTGATGCAGCGGCCTTCGGCCCGCAGCAGGGCGATGTCTCCCACGATGATCTGGCGGCTGACGCCGTATTGTTTGGCCAATGCCGTGGCGCTCAGCGGCGCGGAGGCGGTGGTCAGCTGATGATAGATCCGTTCACGGCGTTCATTGGCGATCATACGGACACTCCTTCGTTTTTTCTTATTTTACACCTGTCAGGACACAGATGGCAAGAGGTGAATTTACAAAAACGCCATTTGCTTTTATGGCTGGAAGGGTATATAATATATCCTGTATTGTTATAACCTGACAGGAGGCCAAGCCTGATGGAGTACAACAGAACCGAAATCATGCAGGATGTGTTTCTCACGTACCTGCCGGCCAAAAAGTTCAAAACCGGGTATCTCTCTGCCCAGTTTATCACGCCCTTGCGGGCTGAAACCGCTGCGGCCAATGCGCTGCTGCCGGCGGTGCTGCACCGCGGTACGGTGCGCTGCCCGGATATGGAGAAGCTCAGCGCCGCCATGGACCGGCTCTACGGCGCCCAGATCGACTATACGGTGCGCAAGAAGGGCGAGCGGCAGTGCGTGGGCTTTGTGGCCAGTGTCATTGACGATGCCTTCGCGCCCCACGGTCAGCGACTGCTGGAGCCTACGGCCCAGCTGCTGGGCGAGCTGCTGCTCGATCCCGTCACCCGCGGCGGCCGGTTTTTGAGCGAATATGTGGAAAGCGAGAAGACCAATCTCATCGACGCCATCCGTTCGGTGCGCAACGATAAGCGTGATTGGGCCGATCTGCGCCTGATGCAGGAGATGTGCGCCGACGAAGCTTACGGCGTGCGCCGTCTGGGTGATGAGCAAAGCGCCAGGAAGATCAATAACCGCAAGCTTTACCAGCACGGACAGGAACTGATGTCCACCAGCCGGCTGGAGCTGTATTATTGCGGCAGCGCCGATGAACAGCGCGTGACCGATGCGCTGCTCCATGCCTTCGCCCCGCTGCGCCGCGGCGTGGTGGAGCCTCTGCCGGAAATGCGGTTTTACGATGCGCCCCAGCAGCCGCGCATTGTGACGGAGACCATGGACGTGAGCCAGGGCAAGCTGGCCATGGGTTTTCGTTGCGGCAGCCACGACGTACCGGCTATGATCATGGCCAACCTCCTCTTTGGCGGTTCCAGCAACTCCAAGCTCTTTTTGAATGTACGGGAAAAGCTGTCCCTTTGCTATTATGCATCCAGCTCCTACGCCCGCAGCAAGGGTATCCTCACCGTGTCCAGCGGCATTGAGACCCGGGACTACGACCGGGCGCTGGAGGAGATTTTGCGCCAGCTCAAGGCGGTGCAGGAAGGTGAGTGGGAGGACTGGGAGATCCCCGGTGCCCGCAGCACCATCCTCAGCTCCCTTGCCGCCATGCCGGACGGGCAGGGTGCCATGGAGAACTGGTTCCTCGGCCAGAATGCCACCGGCCAGACGGAAACGCCGGAGGAGATGGCCCGCCAGCTGGCGGAGGTAACGCCGGAGCGTATCTGTGCCGCCGCCCGCACCATTGAACTGGACACCGTCTACTTCCTCAAGGGAAAGGAGGAAGCGTAAATGGAAAAGATGAAATATCCCCGCATCGGTGAAACGGTGCACTGCCATACGCTGAAAAACGGCTTGCCTGTTTACTTTGTGCCCCGCAAAGGCTTTGCCCGCCAGTACGCCCTCTTTGCCACCCGCTACGGCGGCATGGATCTGCGCTTTGAACTGGACGGCCAGTGGCTGGACACCCCGGCCGGTATCGCCCATTATCTCGAGCATAAGATGTTTGACACGGAGGAGGGTAACGCGCTGCAGGAGCTGGCCAAAAACGGTGCCGAGCCCAATGCCTTTACGTCCAACGCCATTACCGTTTATTATTTCGATTCCACCGACCATTTTCTCGATAACCTGAAGATCCTGCTGGAGTTTGTGTCCGTCCCCTATTTTACCGACGAGAGCGTCAGCAAGGAACAGGGCATCATCGGTCAGGAGATCGGCATGATCGAGGACAACCCCGAATGGGTGGTCTATAAGCAGCTGATGCAGGCGCTCTATGAAAAGAGTCCTGCCCGTGTCAGCGTGGCCGGCAGTGTGGAGAGCATTGCGCAGATCACGGCCCAGACCCTCTACGACTGCCATAAAGCCTTCTATGTTCCGGCCAATATGTGCCTTGTGATCGTGGGCGATGTGGACGAGCAGCAGGTGCTGCAGCTGGCCGAACAGGTGCTGCCCCGTGAGAGCGGCAGCGTCATCCGCCGCGACTATGGGGAAGAGGAGAGCCTTGCTCCCTACCAAAAGGAAGTGCGCTGCGCCATGGAGGTGTCCATGCCCACCTTCCTGGCCGGCTTCAAGTGCCCGCCGCCTCCCGAGGGACAGGAGCGTATGCGCAACAATGTTCTTGGTGAGCTGGCCTGCGATGTGCTGCTGGGCGATTCCAGCCCCCTCTTCGCCCGACTCTATGCCGAGGGTCTCATCAACGGCTCTTTCGGCAGCAGTTATGATCTGCTGCCCGGCGTTGCCTATGTGAATCTGGGCGGTGACAGCAACGAGCCGGAGACGGTGGTGCGCGCTGTGCTGGACGAAGCGCAGCGTCTGGTGCGTGAGGGTATCGATGAGGACTATTTCCAGCGTATCCTCCGGGCCAATTTCGGCACGGCCATCAAGAGCCTCAACTCTTTCGAGGCCATCGCCGTGTCCATGGCTGAGGGCTGCTTTGGCGGCTTTGATCCCTACCGCTTCCCGGAGGTGTACGACTCCATTACCCGGCAGGATGTGCTGGACTTTATTCACGATAACATTGTCGACAGCCGCATGGCGCTGTCTGTTGTCGATCCCAAGGAGGAAGAACAAGATGCGTGCAATGACTGACAGCCCCATTTCCTTCCCCGGTCTCTTCGGTGACTGGGAATTTACCGCCGGATCCCGCGCGCTGGATATCGGCAACGGCATCTACTGGTACGGCATCCTCATCGCGCTGGGTGTACTGCTGGCGGTGTTTTTCTGCATGTCTCAGCGTCAGAAGTACGGCATCAGTGAGGATAACGTCCTCGATGCGGTGCTCTGGGGCATCCCCTGCGGTGTCATCGGCGCCCGTTTGTACTATGTCATCTTCTATCTCGACCAGTTCCGCAACGCCGAGGGCAAGCTGGATCTGAGCGAGGTCATCGCCATCTGGGATGGCGGTCTGGCCATCTACGGCGGCATTATCGCGGCGGTGCTGGTGGCGGTGGTGCTCAGCCGTGTGAAGAAGTTCAGTCTTTGGGCGCTGATGGATCTGGTGGTGATGGGTTTCCTGATCGGCCAGTCTCTGGGCCGCTGGGGCAACTTTATGAACCGCGAAGCCTTCGGCAGCGAGACAACTCTTCCCTGGCGCATGCAGCTGACGCTGACCACCGGCGAAGTGGTGCAGGTGCATCCCACCTTCCTCTACGAGAGCCTGTGGAATATCATCGGCCTGGCGCTGATCGTGTTTGTGGTGTCCCGCGCCCGCCGCTTTGACGGTGAGAATACCTGTTTCTACTTCCTGTGGTACGGTATCGGCCGTTTCTGGATCGAAGGTCTGCGTACCGACAGTCTGTACCTGTTTGACTGGACGCTCTTTGACAAGCCCATCCGCGTCAGTCAGGCGCTGAGCCTTGTGATGATCGTGGTGTCGCTGGCGGTGCTGCTGATCGTGGGCAATCGGAAGGAGCGCAAACCACTGTTTGTCCAGCAGCTGGCAGCCGCCGAAGAAGCCGCTGCGGCTGAGCCGGCGGAAGAGGAATCCAGCGCCGAAGAAGTGACAGCCGAAGAAACTGCTGCCGAAGAGGAGGAACAGGCATGAGTGCAATTGTGATGGACGGCAAGGCTCTGGCTGTCAAGGTCAAGGCCCGTGCGCTGGCCGCAAGCGGAGAGCTGCAGCGCAAGCCCGGTCTTGCGGTGATTCTGGTGGGCGAGAACCCCGCCTCTCAGGTCTACGTCCGCGGTAAGGTGAAAGACTGCGCCGACTGCGGCATCGCCTGTTTTGACTTTTATCTCAGTGCCGACACCACCGAGGAAGAACTGCTCTCTCTGGTGGCCGAGCTCAACGAGCGGGAAGATGTGGACGGCATTTTGTGCCAGCTGCCGCTACCCGGTCATATCACCGAAAAAAAGGTGCTGGAGGCCATCTCCCCCGATAAGGATGTGGATGCCTTCCACCCCGAGAATATGGGCCGCATCCTCCGCGGCGATGCCCGGTTCCAGCCCTGCACCCCCGCAGGCGTGATGGAACTGCTGCATGAGTACAATATCCCCATCGCCGGTAAAAAGTGCGTGGTGGTGGGCCGCAGCAACATTGTCGGTAAGCCTATGGCGCTGCTGCTTCTGGGCGAGAACGGCACTGTCACCGTCTGCCATAGCCGCACCCCCAACCTGAAGGAAGAGTGCCTGCAGGCCGACATTCTGGTGGCCGCCGTGGGTAAGGTGAACCTCATCACCGCCGATATGGTCAAAGACGGCGCCGTGGTCATCGACGTGGCCATGAACCGCAATGCCGAAGGTAAGCTCTGCGGCGATGTGGATTATGCAGCCGTGGCCGAGAAGGCCAGCTACATCACTCCCGTGCCCGGCGGTGTTGGCCCCATGACCCCCGCCATGCTGATGGAGAACACCGTCACCGCTGCCAAGGCGAGACAGGCATAAAGAAAGAAAAAAGAGAGAAACCTTTCGGTTTCTCTCTTTTTTTGTTAGCTTTTCTTACTTGCTGCTCAGAGCACGCTCCAGCCAGATGCAGCCCACGTCGATGGCGGCGTACAGGCTGTCCTTCTCGGTCTTCTTCACCACGCGGTCGCGGCTCTTCACCTCGGGGTCGGTCAGCTGCAGCTGCACGCTCACACGGGTGGCCACGTTCATGTCCTGCTCTTTTTTGGTTTCCAGAATCTGGAACATCACAATGTATTTGTCGGCCATGCTGCCGTAATAGATCATGTTATCGATACGGCGCAGAGGATAGTTTTTGTACACCAGACCCTGGCCCTTTTTCACATCTGCCATAGTATTCGCTCCTTTATCAACGCATTAGTGCTTAAATCATATCACGATTTGGCGGCTGTGTCAATTATTCCGCCCCAAAACGCCAAAAAAGGTGATTGCCTTTTGCGGAATGGAAAAAAGGAAAACCGGCCGCGGAACAGTCCGCAGCCGGCATCATCTTTTTTCACACACCCAGATAGTTTTTCACCAGCACCTGCAGCAGCTCGTCGCGGTCGATCTTGCAGATCAGCGTGCGGGCGCTCTTGTAGTTGGTGATGTAGGTGGGATCCTCAGAGAGGATATAGCCCACGATCTGGTTGATGGGGTCGTAACCCTTTTCCTTCAGTGCTTCATACACGGACAGCAGAATATGATGGATCTGTTCATCCTTGTCTTCAGCGGTGTTGAACTTTCTGGTAAATTCATCCATGCAGGCATACCACCTTCCTTTTGATATTGGGAACAGTATACCTTGTTTTTCCCCTCCTGTAAAGAGGGAAAAGTGTCGAAATCAGCGCAGCACGGCGCCCAGTTCGCTCTCCAGCAGCGCCAGAATGCTGCGGATATCCTCGTCGGCTTCTTCGCCGGTGATGCTGCGTTCGTCGTTGCGCAGCGTCAGGCTGAAGGCCACGGACTTGTGACCGGCGGGGATACCGGTGCCCTGATAGATATCGAACAGGGCGGCGTTCTTCAAAAGGCCCTTGGCACCGCGGCGGATGCAGTCGGTCAGCTGGCCCACGGTCACTTCGTTCTTGCACACCACGGCGATGTCGCGGGTGACGGCGGGGAACTTGGGCAGGGGGGTGTAGATGGGATCGCTGCCTTCGGCGGCCATGAGAGCCTCCAGCTTCAGCTCGGCGCAGTAGAGCTCGGCGTCGGCGTCATAGTTGCGTGCCACCAGAGGATGTACCTGACCGAACACGCCGATGCAGACTTCACCGGCATACACAGCGGCGCAGCGGCCGGGGTGATAGGAGGGATTGTCCTTGACGGCCTCGTAGCGGATATTTTCGCAGCGCAGAGTGTCGAGAATCGCCTCAATCATGCCCTTCATGGCAAAGAAGTCGGTGTCGCCGTAAGCGCCCAGCGTCAGCACCTTGCGCTCGATGGCCAGACCATCCTCGCCGCCGGGAGCATAGATGCGGGCCAGCTCGTACAGGCGCACGTTCTTGTTGCGATAGTTGTAGTTGCGGCTGAGGATCTCCAGCATGGAGGGCAGGGACGTGGTGCGCATGATGGAGGTGTCCTCACCCAGAGGATTGAGGATCTTCAGGCTCTCGCGGCGTGCGTCATCGGCAGCCCAGCGGATCTTGTCGTAGTAGGTGGGGGAGATGAAGGAATAGGTGATGATCTCGTCATAACCCATGCCGCGGCACACGGTACCCAGGTGCTGCTCCATCAGCTGCTCGGCGTTGTAGCCACCGCGGGTGGTCTCGCCGGACACCAGCGTGCAGGGGATGTTG
>JAZRRQ010000146.1:0-7568 GCA_045650885.1 Vescimonas sp.
TGCCAGGGCATCGGCGATACGCTGCGTGTCAGCCTGACGGCCGATCCCGTGCAGGAGATCTACGCTGCCAAGAAGATTCTGGCTGCCACCGGTCTCCGTCAGACGGGGCCCAACCTGATTTCCTGCCCCACCTGCGGCCGCACCAAATACGACATGATCCCCATTGCCGAAGAGGTGGAGCGCCGTTTGCAGAGCTGCAGCAAACCCATCACCGTGGCGGTCATGGGCTGCGTGGTCAACGGACCCGGCGAAGCTGCCGCTGCCGATGTGGGCATTGCCGGCGGCCAGGGCGAAGGCCTTGTGTTCGCAAAGGGCAAGACCCTTTATAAAGTGCCCCAGGAAAAACTGGTGGACGCTTTGATGGAAGAGATCGACAAGCTGTAACATACACCATCCGCTTCGCTTCAGCCCCGGCTGAAGCGAAGCGCTTGCAACTACACCGAAAGGAATGGTCATTCCTATGGCCGAAAAGATACCATTTTTTGAATTTTTTGAAAGCTTTGTGCCGCCCCGTGAACTGCGGATCCTGCTGCATGACGCCTGCGTCACCGGCGGAGTGCTGGATCGGGAGAACCGCAGCATGGAGCTGGAGCTGGAGTCCGGCGAGACTTTTCCCGAGGCTGCCCGCAGCGCGCTGGAACAGCTGCTGCAAAAGCAGTATGACCTCAAGCGTCTGCGTCTGAACATCCAGAGCTATGCCGCCGCCAAGGAGGCCAAGAGCAGCGACGTGCTCATGGGCAAGGAGATCAAGGGCAAGGCCGTCACCATGGAGGGCCTCAACCCCAAGATGGGCGGCGTGGTGGTGGAAGGCAAAGTCTTCGCCTACGAATGCTATGAGACCCGCCGCCCCGGCGTGTGGTGCCTGACCTTCGATATGACGGACTATCATAACTCCGTCACCGTCCGTAAGTACATGCAGGCCAAGGAGTCGGAGGGGATCCGCGATGCCATCAAGCCCGGTATGTGGCTGCGTGTGCAGGGTTTCATCGAACTGACCCGTGACGGCAAAGATATTCAGCTTAGCCCTCAGAATATTATGAAGATTTCCCACGAGGGCCGCAAGGATACTGCCAGCCGTAAGCGTGTGGAGCTGCATCTGCATACCCGCATGTCCAATATGGATGCTCTTACTGACACAAAAAGTGTCATCAATCTGGCCAAGTCCTGGGGTCACCCTGCCATCGCCATCACCGACCACGGTGTGGTGCAGGCGTTCCCCGATGCATGGCATAACAATAAGGGCATCAAGATCCTCTACGGTATGGAGGGTTACTTCGTCAATAACATGGACGACCGTATCGTGGTCCACGGCGATAAGGATCGGGCGTTTGCCGATGAGATCGTCTGCTTTGATATTGAGACCACCGGCTTGAAGGTGGATCGTGAGGCCATCACCGAGATCGGCGCCGTGGTGCTGAAGAATGGCGAGGTGACAGAGCGTTTCCAGACCTTCGTCAACCCCAACCGCCGCCTGACACCGGAGATCATCGGCCTGACCGGTATCACCGATGCCATGCTCTCTGATGCACCCCAGTTGAAAGAAGCGCTGCGTTCTTTCCTGGACTTTGTGGGCGACCGCCCGCTGGCGGCTCACAATGCCGAGTTTGATATTGGTTTTATCCGCGCCGGCTGCCGCAAGGTAGGTCTGGATTTTGATCCTACTTATGTGGATACGCTGATCCTGGCGCAGAACCTGCTGCCTGAGCTTTCCAAGCATAAGCTGGACATCGTGGCCGAGCATCTGGATCTGCCGGCGTTCAACCACCACCGCGCCAGCGACGATGCGGCTGTGGTGGCCTATATGCTGATTCCTTTCTTTGAGAAGATGGAGAAGGAGCACGGCATCACCCATCTGCAGCAGATCAACAAAAAAATGCTGGAACTGCGGCCTCAGGGCAGTAAATCCAGTCGTTTCCCCAAACATATCATTCTGCTGGCCAAAAATAAGCTGGGTCTGAAGAACCTCTACCAGTTGATTTCGGCTTCCAACCTCAAGTACTTCAAGCGTGTGCCCATCATCCCCAAGACGGAGCTGGTGGCACACCGCGAGGGTTTGATCATCGGCTCTGCCTGTGAGGCGGGCGAACTGTTTAAGGCCGTCACCGACCATAAAGACTGGGCAGAACTCAAACGTATCGCGGAATTTTATGACTATCTGGAGATTCAGCCCCTTTGCAATAACCAGTTCATGATCCGCAACGGCGATGTCCAGACGCAGGAGGAGCTGAAGGAATTCAACCGCACCATCGTCCGTCTGGGTGAGGAACTGGGTAAGCCTGTGTGCGCCACCGGCGACGTCCATTTCCAGGAGCCGGAGGACGAGGTATACCGCCATGTGCTGCTGGCCAGCAAAAAGTTCCCCGACGCCGATGAGCCGCTGCCCATCTACTTCAAAACCACCGACGAGATGCTGGAGGAGTTCAGCTATCTGGGTGCAGAGAAGGCGGAGGAAGTGGTTGTTGAAAATCCCCGTCTCATTGCCGACATGTGCGAAGAGATCGAACTGCTGCCTCCGGGCCAGCTGTTCTCACCCCGCTTGGGCAATTCCCGACAGGAACTGCACGATAAGGTCTGGGGCAAGTGCCATGCCCTCTACGGCGAAAATCCGCCCCAGCTGATCGTGGATCGTCTGAATGTTGAACTGGGCGGTATTCTGGGTAAGTACGATGTGGTCTATATGTCGGCTCAGAAGCTGGTGGAGCGGAGTCTGGAGAACGGCTATCTGGTAGGTTCGCGTGGCTCGGTGGGCTCTTCGCTGGTGGCTTATATGTCCGGTATTACGGAGGTTAACTCTCTGCCGCCCCATTACCGCTGCCCCAAGTGCCTGCATAACGAGTTTATCACCGACGGCAGCTACGGCTGTGGTGCCGATATGCCCGATAAGGTCTGTCCCCAGTGTGGCACGGAGTATATCAAGGACGGTTTCGATATCCCCTTTGAGACCTTCCTCGGTTACGGCGGCGGTAAGGTGCCCGATATCGATCTGAACTTCTCCGGCGAATATCAGGCCCGCGCTCACCGTCACGCCATCGAGATGTTTGGCGAGACACAGGTGTTCCGCGCCGGTACCATCGGTACGCTGGCGGATAAAACGGCCTTTGGCTTTGTCCGTAAGTATCTGGAGGAGCGGGGCATGACCGCCGGTAATGCGGAGATGAACCGTCTGACCCAGGGCTGTGTAGGTGTGCGCCGTACCACCGGTCAGCACCCCGGCGGTCTGGTGGTGGTTCCCGACGATCTGGATGTGGAGGACTTCACGGCCGTGCAGCACCCGGCGGACGCCGAGGATGCCGAGACCGTCACCACCCATTTTGAATACCACTGCATGGAGGATAACCTCCTCAAGCTGGATATGCTGGGTCACGATGACCCCACCATGATCAAGATGCTGCAGGACCTCACCGGCGTGGATCCCAAGACAATCCCGCTGGATGACCCGGATACTATGAGCATCTTCACCTCTTCCAAGGTGCTGGGCTTCGAGAACGATGACCTCCTCGGCCCCACCGGCGCTGAGGCTATTCCTGAGATTAATACCCGCTTCACCCGCGGCATGCTGATGGATACCCATCCCAAGCACTTCAATACGCTGGTGCGTCTGTCCAGCTTCTCCCATGGTACCGACGTGTGGCTGGGCAACGCCCGTGATCTGATCCTCAGCGGCACCGCCAGCGTTTTGCAGACGGTGGGCTGCCGTGACGATATCATGCTCTACCTTATCCAGATGGGTCTCGATCCCAAGATGAGCTTTAAGATCATGGAAGCGGTGCGTAAGGGTAAGGTGAAAAAGGGTGGCTTCCAGGACGGTTGGGAGGAGGCTATGCGGGAGCACAATGTGCCCGACTGGTATATTGAATCCCTTGCCAAGATTGGCTATCTCTTCCCCAAGGCTCACGCCGTGGCCTACGTGATGATGGCCTTCCGCATCGCCTGGTTCAAGGTCCACTATCCTCTGGCCTTCTATGCCACGTTTTTCTCCATCCGTGCCAAAGCCTTTGACGCCGAGTACTGCTGTGCCGGTATCGACGCGGTCAAGCGCAAGATCCGCGAGATTGAGAACAATAAGGATGCCACCGCCGTGGAGCAGAACCTGATGGTTACGCTGGAAGTGTGCTATGAGTTCTACCTGCGCGGTTTCCACTTCGATACCATCGATATCTACAAGTCTGATGCCACCAATTTCCTCATCACGGAAAACGGCCTCCTGCCGCCCTTTGTGTCGGTGCGCGGCCTTGGTGAGTCGGCGGCTTACGCCACGGTGGAGCAGCGCAAAGGGAAGAGCTTCATTTCGGTGGAGGAGTTTTCCACCTGCTGCAACAAGCTCTCCAAAACGCATATTGAGCAGCTCAAGAGTCTGGGATCTTTCGCCGGTATGGCGGAAACCAGCCAGATGACCCTGTTTTAAGCCATGAACGTGCGATTTTTGAAAGTTGATACCGTAGCACAGGAGAAGCTTGCGCTGTGGGAAAGTTGGCTGCCCCCGGAAAAACGGCAGCGCATCGACCGCCTGCCGCCCCCCAAGCGGCTGCAGTCCCTGTGCGGTGACGGCCTTGCCCGGGAAATGCTGGGCGAGGTACTGGGCATTGCGCCCGAACACGTGGTGTTTTCCGTCAACGAAAACGGAAAACCGCTGACGGAGGGTGCCTTCTTCAGTGTCAGCCACAGCGGCGTGCTGGTGGGCTGTGCCGTGTCGAACAGGGAAGTGGGTCTGGATATTGAGTTGATCCGCCCCGTGCCACGGCGCCTTGGCTGTGTGCTGCAGGAGCAATGGGAGACTGCTCGCGACTTTTGGCAGCTTTGGACACAGCGCGAAGCGGCCCTCAAGTGCCGCGGCGATTTGTTGGGCACGTGGAAACAGGAAGCGGCAGGCGATCTGGCCTGCAGCGACTGGCCTGCACCGGAAGACTATGTAGCAGCAATCTGTGAAGCAAAGTGAAAAAATGACCTGTTCGATGATCGAACAGGTCATTTTTTGTTGCAAAAGTTTCAGTTGATGGCAGTGCTTTTTTTCTTGGGTGTCGGCAGCTGAGCCAAAACCACAGCAACGAGCATCAGCACGCAACCGAGGTATTCCTTGCCGGTCATGGTCTCGTGCAGGAAGATGGCGCCGGCCATTACGCCAAACACCGACTCCAGACTCAGCAGCAGAGAGACCATTGTGGGATTCTGGGAATCTTTTTGTGCCAGAATCTGTAGTGTGTAAGCTACGCCGCTGGAGAAAATGCCCACGTACAAAATGTCGACCAGACAGGGTGTGAGAGCGGCCCAGGAAACCTCTTCAAAGATCAGCATACATACTGTCGACCAGATGGCGGTGAAGAGGAACTGGATACAGCTGAGCTGCACGCCGTCGTAGTGGGGAGCAAAATGGTCGATGACCAGAATCTGCAGTGTGTAGGCAAAGGCACACAGCAGAACAAGAAAATCGCTGAAGACGATGGTGAAGTCCTCTTTGATGCACAGGCAGTAAAGACCGGCCACAGCCACCATGACACCCAGCCACACGGACAGGGGGACTTTCTTCTTCAAAAACAAGCCGCAAATGGGCACCAGCACCACATAAAGAGTGGTAATAAAGCTGGTCTTGCCGGCGCTGGCACCGGCCACCATGCCTAGCTGCTGTAGGTTGCAGGCCAAAGCCAACGCGGTGCCGCAGCAGAAGCCGCCCCAAAGAAGGCCTTTGAAATTCTTGTTCTTTTCTTCTTTTGTCAGTTCCTGCTGAGGCTGCTTGTTAAAGCGGCGGAACAACGGGATCAGAAGAAGCAACACCACAAATGCCACGATGGAACGGGCGGCGTTGAAGGTAAAGGCGCCGATATGATCAGCGCTGGTACTCTGGGCAACAAAGGAACTGCCCCAGATCATCGCGGTGGTCAGGGGGAAGAGGATCTGATAGACGAAACGTTTCATCCCGTGCTCCTTTCTTGCGCAAACAATTTACTTTTCCTTCGGGGGATCCTTGTGCCACTTGAACTTATTTTCGTTGCCCTTGACAAGGCGCACGATGTTGCTGCGGTGGCTCCACACCACCAGTGCGGCGATAATGCCGGCCAGCACGATGTATAAGGGGCGGTCATAGATGAAAAAGGACGTGACAGCTACGCTGGAGGCGGCAGTGATGCTGCCCAAAGAGATGTAGCGCGTCAAAATCACAGCCAGGAAGAACAGACCCCATGCCACCAGCGCCATGCGCCAGTCCAGCATGATCACCAGAATGCTGCCGGCCAGAATACCCTTGCCGCCCTTGAAGCCGTAGAAAGCAGGGAAGACGTGACCGATGATGCAGGCGAGACCTGCCACCAGCGTGCCCAGCGTCCAGTCGCTGTAGAGGCACTGGAACATGTAGCCGCCGATTACGGTGGCGACAGCCGTCTTTCCCATGTCCAGCAAAATTACCGGCAGGGCGTAGCGAGCGCCATAGGTGCGGTAAAAGTTGGTCAGACCTGCGTTGCCGCTGCCGTGGCCGCGGATATCATCCTTGATGATGAAGGTGGAGATCAGCACGGCGCCGTTGAAACAGCCGAGAAAATAGCTCAGCAGCACGATCACCAGCACGGAAAAAGCCATCGGCATATTATACATCCTCCTCGCCCTTTTGACGGACGGTCATGATCACAGGTGTACCTTCCAGACCGAACACACTACGGATCTGGTTTTCCAGATAACGGCGGTAAGAGAAATGGAAGAGCTGCTTGTCGTTGCAGAAAGCCACGAAGTGGGGGGGACGGATACCCACCTGCGTCATGTAGTAGATCTTCAGGCGGCGTCCCTTGTCCGTGGGAGGCTGCACGCGGGTCTGAGCATCGGCCAGCACGGTATTGAGCATGCCGGTGGTGATGCGCATGGAGGCCTGCTCGCGCACATAGTTGATCAGTTCAAAGAGACGCTGCACACGCTGACCGGTGAGAGCGGAGATGAACAGGATGGGGGCGTAGGTCATATAGCTCAGGTCGCGGCGGATATCCTCACGCATGCGATCCATGGTCTTGTCATCCTTCTCGATGGCATCCCACTTGTTGACCACGATGATGCAGGCTTTGCCGGCCTCATGGGCCAGACCTGCCACCTTGGTGTCCTGCTCGGTGACACCCTCCTGGGCGTCGATGAGGATCAGGCACACGTCGCTGCGCTCGATGGCCATGGTGGCGCGCAGTACGCTGTACTTTTCGATGGCGTCGTCCACCTTGGACTTTTTGCGCATGCCGGCAGTATCGATGAAGTTGTACTTGCCGTGCTCGTTTTCGAAGTAGGAGTCGATGGCGTCGCGGGTGGTACCGGCCACGTTGCTGACGATGACACGCTGCTGGCCGAGAATGCGGTTGGTCAGGCTGGACTTGCCCACGTTAGGCTTGCCGATGATGGCAACCTGGATGACATCTTCGTCCTCTTCCTCCTCCCCGGGGAAGTACTGGAAGCAGCCATCCAGCAGGTCGCCGGTGCCGTGGCCGTGGAGGGCGGACACACCGATGGGGTCGCCCAGGCCCAGGTTATAGAACTCGTAGATGTCGGGGTTCTCCCGGCCGGTCTGGTCGTACTTGTTGACGGCCAGCACCACGGGCTTGCGGGAG
>JAZRRQ010000147.1:0-4238 GCA_045650885.1 Vescimonas sp.
CCGCTAACGCGGTCCCCCTTCTCCTCAAGGAGAAGGCTTGCCCCACATCCGTCACGGCTTTGCCGTGCCACCTACCCGTTTGCGGTGCCCGGCAGAAACTTCGTCTGACGAAGCAGACTTGTTTCTTGCCGACCGCGGCACCCACTGCGCCTTTGCTGCATCTGCCACCGGCAGCGCAAAGGCTCGTGGCCCAGTGGGAGAAGGCTTTTCGGGCCGATGAGGTCATCGGCCCCTACAATGCTTTTGTCAGCTTCTGCGAAAGGAGAAGGCTTTTCGGGCGGATGATTACATCCGCCCATACACAAAGCGCAGGTTTGTCATTCTGAACGGAGCCAAGTGGAGTGAAGAATCCGTAATATCCAGCGTAGGGGAAACGGATTGTTCGCTGCGCTCAGAATGACACAGAAATACTTGCGAAGCAAACTTCACTGCGCAGCAACTTCACTATCGCAGATAACTTCACTTGCCCGAAGGGCAAACTTAGTTATTCTGTGTCAGGTTGTTGATCCAGGCGCCTTTTTTCACCATGGTGTAGCCGGCAAAGCATTTCAGCAGATCCGGCAGCTGACCCAGGGCAAACAGAGGGACGATGGGCAGGCTGGTGAGCCGGCTCAGCAGGAAGATCACCGGAACGGTGACCACCCACAGGAAACCGCCGTCGTAGGCGAAGGTGATCCAGGTCTTGCCACCGGAGCGAATGGTGAAATAGGTGGCATAGATGTAGGAATGGAGGGGCTTGGTCAGGGCGATGATAAAAATAAGCTGAGTGGCGGTGGCACGAATGGAATCGCTGGTATTGTACAGCATGGGGAAACCATTGGCGATGGACAGCAGCAGAACGCCAAACACACCGCTGGCCAGCAGCGCCAAGCGCATGAGCTTGCGGTTGCCGTCCAAAATCTCCTCCCGGGGGAGGCGGGAGCCCAGCATCTGACCCATGAGAATGCCCACGGTGTTGCCCAGCGCCATGGTGACCACGCTGGCCAAATTGTTGATGGTGCTGGAAATATTGATGGCGTTCACCACATCCAGGCCACGGGTGGAATAGATCTGATTGGTGGCGGCGATGCCGATGGACCAGATCACCTCGTTGATCAGCAGGGGCGTGGCCCGCACCGCAATTTTCCGCAGCAATGCGCCGGGGATGTAGGGGCTGCGATATGCGCCCTTGATAAAGGGGTGCTTACTGTGGTTGCGATGAGTCCATGCCGCCACAATGGCCAGCTCCACAAATCGGGAGATCACCGTTGCCCAGGCTGCGCCCTTGACACCCAGCTCAGGCAGTCCGAAATGACCGAAGATCAGGGCGTAGTTCAGTACCAGGTTGCTCAGCACCGCAACGCTGCCGGCGACCATGGGAACGGTGGCCTGACCGCCTTCCCGAAGGGTGGTGGCATAGGAACAGCTCAAGGCGAAGGGGACCAGACCATAGAGCATGACACGCATATAGTCTGTGCCGTGGAGCAAGATGGCGGCTGCGTCAGCCGGGTCGCCCTCGCCCTTCAAAAACAGAGAGATAAGGGGCGCATCAAAGCCCAGGAACACACCGATACACAAAAAGGTCAGAGCCAGGCAGGACAGCACCTTGAAGCGGAAGCTGTAGCGCACACCCTCGTGATCCTGAGAGCCATGGAACTGGGCGCTGAACACACCGGCGCCGGAGGTAGCTCCGAAAATGCACAGATTGAAGATCATAATGATCTGATTGGCAACGGAGACACCGCTCATTTGCACCGTGCCCATCTGACCAACCATGATATTATCCAGCAAGGACACGAAGTTGGTGATGCCGTTTTGGATAATGATGGGAATGGCGATGGCAAAGGCACGGCTGTAGAAGGATTTATCTTTATGGGAAAGTCGAAACATAGTGAATCCTCTGTAGAGAACCGGCAGAGCGTTCCCTCTGCCGGTCAATGATCAGATTTCTTTACCGCCCAGGAATACACGCTTTGTCTTGTAATCCTTGGAGCAGACCACAAAGTCGGCCAGCTTGCCGGGGGCGATAGAGCCTACCTTGTCCTGGCAGCCCAGGGCGCAGGCAGGATTGTAAGAAGCGCTGCGTACAGCGTCGGTTTCGTCGATGCCAAAGGAAATGGCATTGACCATGCAATCGTACAGATTGGTGGCAGAGCCGGCAATGGTGCCGTCGGCCAGCTTGGCGATGCCGCCGCCCAGGAATACCTGCTGACCGCCCAGCTCATACTCACCGTCGGGCATGCCGCAGCAGCGCAGAGCGTCAGAGATCAGCACCATACGCTCGCCGCCGAACATGGCGAATGCCAGACGCACAGAGGCAGGATGGACATGCAGACCGTCGCAGATCAGCTCGGAACGGACATTGGCATTTTCCACAGCCGCAGGAATCACGCCGGGGTTACGGTGGTGGACACCGGGCATAGCGTTGTACAGATGGGTCAGGTGGGTCGCGCCGGCGGAGAAGGCAGCCGCTGCGTGGTCGTAATCGGAATCGGTATGGGCAACAGACACGGTGCAAAGCTCCTTGGCCTGCTCCACAAATTCCTTGGCGCCGGGGAGCTCGGGAGCGATGTCCACAATGCGAACCAGGCCGCCGCAGCCGTCATAGAGCTTTTTGAAGCCGGCAAAGTCGGGGTTTTTCAGGTACTCACCGTTCTGAGCGCCCTTTTTCTTCTCGGAGAAGTAAGGACCTTCCATCTGAATGCCCATGAGACGGGAGCAGCCCTCGGGCTGGGCATCTGCCAGCTGACGGGCGGTGGCGAATGCCTTTTCCAGCACCTGGTAGGGCAGGGTCATGGAAGCGGGAGCGAAGGAGGTCACGCCCTCCTTGGCAAGGTACTTTGCCATTTTGACCAGACCCTCGTAGTCACCGTCGGAGAAGTCGGCGCCGGAGTTGCCGTGGTTATGCACATCGATGAGACCGGGGATCACGGTTGCGCCCTGCAGGTCGACAGCGTCGGCAGGGACGGTTTGGGGCAGGATCTTGCCGAATTTGCCCTCCTGGGTGACTTCAAAAGCGCCGTTGACAAAGGTAAAGTCAGAAGTGAAGATTCTGGCGTTTTTATAGAACATAGGTTGGTTTCCTTTCAAGAAACAGTGTTATTTGCGGATTTCGGGGAGGCTGGCGGCAGCCCCGGACTGACCCACACGACGGGTCTTCTCGTCCGGGAGCATTACCTGCATACCGGCATACAGCTCCGGGAACTCGTCAGCCAGCACAGCCTGGCAATTGGCCAGGATGGTCTCGCCGCCCTTGCCGGACATGACTCTGCCCAGGATCATCAGGTGGCGAATGTCGTAGAAGTGGTTGTAAAGCACCACGGTGTAGGCCAGGTAAATGCCGATGTCCTGAAACACCGCCTGAGCCCGGGGATCGTCCTGCTCCATCAGCTCCTGCACCACCTTCAGCTTTTCAGCCGGGGTCAGGCTCTCGTCCAGCCCGATGCCGGCGCGGGGAGCAAGCTTAATAACAGCGTCCTGGGAGAAGTACTTACAGCCAACACCCAGGTCGGTAGACCACTCGTCGGCCATGGCCTGCTCGTTCAGGTCCACGGGGGCGAAGGCCAGCTCGCTGATCCAGCCGAGAACATTCTTGTCCTTGTCCACATAGCCCACGGCTTCGCTGGTACCCATGGCGATACCCATGATAGCGCCCACATTCATGCCCATAGCACCGGCCAGGGCAGTCACATCACCGTCGTTGGCAACCACGATGGGCACATCGCCAATGGCAGCGGCAGCACGGTCATACACGGTCTTGACTTCGTCCCAACGCTCTCTGGGAACGCAGTAGAAGATGCTGGAGATCATGGGAGCGTTGCCGATGAACACACCGGCAGAGGACACGCCGATGCCGTCTACCCGGGGCATTTTGGAGGCGGCGGTGCGGAAAGAATGCAGGATGCCCTGGTACTGGTAGTCCGGGTCAGCGTTGGTCTTGGGATGCCACACCACTTCCTCGGAGTACACGCAGTGGCCATTGATCACAGCGGAGACCTTACGGTCAGAGCCGCCGGCATCAAAGCCGATCCGGCAGCCGTCCATATGGCCGCCAATGGGCTTGGGGGCTTCGTTGGACTCCGGGCAGCTCTCCAAAGGCAGGTCCAGAATTTCCAGCTCCCGCTCGTAGAGCTTCTGGAAGAAGTCGTAGTCAAAGGCCCGCTCGCCCTGGGGGGTGTAGGCGGCCTGGATCTTTCTGGCGATGGGGGAGCAGCCGCAGATGCTCACCTTGAACCCGCCGATGGACCACAGCAGGAACT
>JAZRRQ010000148.1:0-7915 GCA_045650885.1 Vescimonas sp.
GTGGAAGGTCTCGGCAATGTGGCGGGAGCGGCCGCAGTCCACGCCGAACCAGCCGCCGGTGGCCACGAGGCCGGTGCGGTAGGGCATGGCCACGGTGTGCATGGCAGCCTTGGCACGGTCAAAGTCGCTGGTGGGGAAGTAGGTGCAGTTGACGGTGGACACGAAGCCCTCCTCGTCGCCGATGTTGGAGGTGTCGAAGTCGTGCTGCATGAACTGCTCGGCCAGCACCAGATCGCCGATCTCGGCATGCTCAAAGCAGCCGGCCACACCGGCGTTGAGAATGAGGTCAGGCTGATAGAGGCTGATCATCAGCTGGGTGGCCATGGCGGCATTCACCTTGCCCACCCCGCCGGCGCAGGCGATCACATTGTCGCGGATCTGATAAAAGGGCACGCCGGCCACCGTCTGCAGGGGCTGGGCGTTTTCATTGGTCAGCAGGCTCTCGATCTCGAGAGTCATGGCGTAGATCATACCGATGGTCATGGGGAGCGTCCTCCTTGGTAAACATTTTTCTCCATTATACCCCAAGGGCGCCGCGGGTGCAAGCAGGAAAGTAACACGTGTACTGTGGCCAATGTCCGTACCAACTTGCGGAAACAGCAAAAAAGCCTCCCTCAACCGAACAGGAAGAGGGAGGTGACTGTGAGGTGTTATCGTTCGTCGATGTAAAAAAATGTTGCGCCGTCTGCCAGAGGAGTCACGCCGTCTGCCCGATACAGCGCAGAGGATTTCCGCAGACAAAAAACCATGGTATCCCAATCTTTCAGCTCAAACCAGTACTCGTGTTCACTGTTTTGCGGCGTGAGAATAACATAGCCTCTTTCGATATCGATGTCGCCCTGCATCTGCACCGCTCCGTCCGTATAGCGGAATGTGCCGTGCAGGGAGGATTCGCTGTCGGTAAGGTCAAACGTGATCTGCGGTGTGCGGTCATGGCTGGCGAGGGCATAGGTTCCCTGCGATAAGCCGCTGTTGATCGCACCGTCTCCGCAAGCCGTCATCATAAAAACAGAGGCTACCACGATAAAAAAAGCAAAAAGTTTTCTTTTCATATTGCATTCCTCTTTTTGGCGATGTTTGTCTTGTATGGAAATCATCAATCGGATGCGGGTAACATTTTTCTCCATTATACCCCAAGCACACCGCCGGCGCAAGGGCTTACGGCAAAACTGCGCCCCGGTTGCAAAATAGACGAAAATATGTTAAAATAAAGAAAAATGTGTCCATTATTAACGGTGCGCCGTCAAGTATGCGGCCCTGTGGCCGTTAGAGCGGCAAAAGGTGACAGCTTTTTCACCGGATTGTAACTATTTGTCATGATTGGAAGGAGGGGGAGAAGATGCGCGTAGCCGGTATTATCTGCGAGTTTAACCCCCTTCATAAGGGTCACCAATGGATGATGGATCAGGTGCGCCGTCAGGGCGCCGAGGCCATTGTCTGCGCCATGAGCGGCAACTTCGTCCAGCGTGGCGAGGCGGCTGTGGCGGACAAGCTGGCTCGTGCCGAGATGGCGGTGGGCTGCGGCGCCGATCTGGTGCTGGAGATTCCTACCCACTGGGCGGCCAACACGGCGGAAGTGTTTGCCCGGGGCGGCGTGACGGTGCTGCACAAGACCGGCGTTGTCACCGATCTTGCCTTCGGCAGCGAGTGCGGCGATGCCGACCCGCTGCGGAAACTGGCCGCTGCGCTGAACAGCCGGGAATATGAAGAAAACCTCCGCGCCCTGCTGACGGGGGGCGAGAGCTTTGCCGTCTGCCGCCAGAAGGCGGTGGCGGAGATGGTGGGGCAGGATGCGGCGGCACTGCTGCAAAGCCCCAACAATAATTTAGGTGTGGAATATTGCCGTGCGCTGGCGCATGTGGGCAGCACCATGGGCGTGATGACCGTTGCGCGCCGCGGTGCCGGCCATGACGGTGCACCGGTGGAGGGGATCGCCTCGGCGTCCCATATCCGCTCGCTGCTGCTGCACGGTCAGACGGAGGAAGCGTTCCGCTTCATGCCCGATGCGGCGGCGGATGTGCTGCGCCGCGAGATGGCGGCAGGCCGCGCCCCGGCTTCCCTGCAAAACTGCCAGCGGGCAGTGCTCTATCAGCTGCGCAGCATGCAGGAGGCGGATTTTGCCCCCTACGATACCTCTGGCGAGGGACTCTACCGCCGCGTTTATCAGGCGGTGCGCCGCAGCTGCCGTGTGGAAGAGGTGCTGGACGCGGCGAAGACCAAGCGCTATTCCCATGCCCGACTGCGCCGCATGGTGCTCTCGGCCTGGCTGGATATGAAAGAGGTACCTGACGATGTGCCGTACCTGCGGGTGCTGGCGGCCAATGAAACGGGGCGGAAACTCTTGCGGCAGATGCGCGATAACGGCGCATGCGTGCTGACCCGCGGGGCGGATGTGGCGGCGCTGGGGACGGAGGCGGAAACACTCTTTGCCCGCGAGGCCCAGAGGAGCGATCTCTATGCCCTGTCGTTCCCCGATTTACAACAAAGTGTCTGCGGCCGCGACTGGCGGCTGACTCCTGTGATGCTGTGAGGTGAGGACTATGAAGAAGAACTGCATAGGAATCCTGCTGCTGCTCTTTACCCTGCTGCTGACAGGCTGCGGCAATACCTCGGTCGATCACGCCTTTGGCGGCTGGGAAAACCAGATCCAAAACCATGTGACCACCGCGGAAGGCGCATGGACCTATACGCTGAGCATCCAGAAGAAAGAAATGCTCCATGAAGACGAAGAAGGCCGCACGCTGGTGTTGGGCAGCTACGAACTGCCTGTGATGCAGGTGTTCCATCCTGACGGCACGCCGTATTCACCCAGCACGGAATCCATGACGCCCGCCATGCAGGTCGAGCAGCTGGTCAACGAGAACTTCGCCAGACGGATGAAGGTCTGGCAGACCAACTTTGCCGAGATCTGCACGCTGGCCGATCAGCACAGCCGGAGAAACGCTGCCGTCTGGGAAAATGAGGACTATTTTTACAGCGACAGTGTGGAGGTGGCCTTCTGGCATAACAGCCACATCGCCTGCATTACCATCAGTACCGACAGTTTCACCGGCGGCGCCCACAGTATCCACAGCCGCAGCGCCGTGACCATCGATATGTCCACCGGACGGGAGATCACCATCAACGATATGGTGCAGGACTATGCCGCCCTGCGCGACACGGTGGCGCTGGAGATCCTGCGGCAGATCGACGATGGAAAGTATGTGAAATACTATCACGGCCAGCTCCTGTTCAATGACTATGAACAGACCATCCCCGAGTGGATGAGCCGCTCCGTCTTTTTCGGTGACGAGGAGATGACGGTGGTGTTCGGCGCCTACGACATTGCCGCCTACGCGGCCGGTGAACAGGCCTTTACCATCCCCTACACCCTCATTGAGCCGTATTTGAACGCTTACGGCAAAACGGTGCTGGAAATCGGATAACAAAGAAACCTCCGCCCAACAGGGCGGAGGTTTTTTCGGTTTTGTGTCACGCCAGCGCGCCGATGGCGGCCTGCAGCGCTGCGGTGATCTCCTCCAGCGTCAAAGACGGCTGGCCTTCCCGGGCCTGCTGGGGCAGGTAAGGCACGTGGATGAACCCCACGCGGGTAGATGTCCCCTCGCAGCGGTGCAGCAGGGTGTAGAGCACGTCGTTGCACACGAAGGCGCCGGCGGAAAGACTCAGCGCGGCGGGGATCCCGGCCTTTTCGATGGCCTCGGTCATCTGCCGCACCGGCACGGTGGAAAAGTAGGCCGCCGGCCCACCGGGTACAACGGGGGTGTTGAGGGGCTGGTGACCGGCGTTGTCGGCAATGCGGGCCTCCCGCAGGTTGATGGCCACCACTTCCGGCGTCACGGCGCTGCGTCCGCCGGCCTGCCCGATGCACAAAATCACATCGGGCTGCAGCTGCGCTGCCGCATCCCAGACCGTGGAGGCAGCCGTGGCGAATACGGTGGGGATCTGCAGCCGCGTCAGGCGGTAGCTGCCGATCACATCGGGCAATCGCTGCACCGCCTCCCAGGAGGGGTTGATGGCCTCGCCGCCGAAGGGGTCAAAGCCGGTGATGAGAAGCTGTTTCATCATCTCAGACCGCCGCTTTCTGCTGCGCCGCCTTTTTGTCTTTCAACAACCACGGCAGGTACGCCAGGAAGAACATCAGCGTGATGACTGCCACGATGATGGCGGTACGCAGAGCGAAGTTGGGCGGCAGAATGTCCAGCACCGAGGGCGCAGACTCAGGCCGGGCCAGATAGAGGTAGTTGGCGCCGGGGATCATGGTGTTGACGCCGTAGGCGATGAAGGCGAACACCAGCAGCGCGCCATAGGAGCGCACCGCCGAGCGCACCGTGGGGCGGATTTTGTGGACGAAAATCATGTAGAAAATGGCGATGTAGCCCAGCGTGTGTTCTGCCCAGAACTGGTAGTAGCGAAAACGGGTGGGTCCGGTGTAGGTCAGGGGCGTGGGGGTCAGCAGCGCGAAGAGGGAGCCGGACAGCAGCCAGAAATAGGCGATGTCGAACAGCAGCTGGCTCTTGCCCACCAACATGAAGCTGCAGAAGATGGCCGCCCAGCCGCACACGCCGATGGGCAGGTTCTCCACCGGATTGGCACCCAGTGAGGGCATGCCCACCAGACGCCAGTAATAGGCCATGTCGGAGATGATCAGTGCAAAGGCCAGGATGTAGCGGATCTTTTCCTCATGCTCCCAGATGCGCAGCTTCTCGCGGCTGCGGAAGAGAACGTAGAGCACCGTCAGCATCAGCAGGATGGGGGCGAAGTGGGCGAACGTGAAGATGGAGAACTCCGGTGTGGTTCCTTCACCGAAGAAATAGACAAAAAACGCTTTCATGGGAATGCTCCTTTCCGTTGGTGTTGGTATTCTGTCCACATCATACCACGCTTTTTGACCGAGCGCAACGAAAAGCGGCAGGGAACGAGGCCCTGCCGCCATCAAATTATTTCTTTTTCCTCAGTTGCCGCACCAGCGCGCCGATGCTGCTGCCCAGCGCCAAGCCAACGGCCGAGATCACCAGATACCACAGCGCGTGAACAAGGGCCGAACTGTTGTAGTAGATGGGGACGGTGGGTAAAAACAGCACCGCTGCCGCACCGGGATACGCCCACTTGAGACCGCTGCAGCTCACCAGACCCAGCACCACAGAGAGCGCAAGGGTGACAAAGAGCATGATAAACACCGCGCCCATGGGATCGATGGACAGGGCATATAGTGGGTAAATGTAGAACAGCAGAAGCTGTAAAAGGAGGATAATCCACTCTTTTGCGTGTTTTTTCATACGGTTTCTCCTTCCGTCGGGACGGCTCAGTCGTCCTCGTCTTTGTCCTCGGTTTCTTCTTCCTCGCGCAGGATCACGTCGTTGAAAAATTGAAATTCCGCCGCCCGCTCAATGGCGTCCAGCCGTCCGTCCCGGTTGAAGTCAAACATGCTGCCGAAAATACCGTTACTCATAGGAAAACCTCCCTGTCTGTTATGCTTAATATACCACGCGGTGCGCCAAAGCGCAACACCGCCGCCTGACATACACATAATACCACACGAACTGTGACAAAAAACGGACACCGCGAAAGCGGTATCCGTTTTCTTGAAGTAGATTGATAAGGTGGATCCGGTTTCAAGATGTGTGAAACCCTGCCGCTGCGTTCAACAAATGGGAATTTGTTTATCCGATGAAAAAATCATATACGATTCGGTTAAAGTCCTTTGCTTCTTCATACGCAGCGTGTCCTAATCGATCATACATATGTATTCTGCATCCGAGCTTCGCTGCGATTTCCTCGGAAGCTGCACCGGTAACGACTTTATCCTGCTTGCCACCTAAAACAAGCACAGGGCATTTGATTTTGTCGAGAACTTCATACGTATTGCAAGTAAGGCAGGCTTTGGCCAAGATAACAAACCGCTGTACATCCTTCGGCTTTTGCACAATTGTCAGCAGCGGCATAAATGGACGATACCTTTTTACATAAGCATCAGAATACATTTTTTCAGCCATATCTGCAACAAGTTCCTTCATAGCTCCTGTTTCTGCCATTTCAATCCAGCTGTTGACAACATGCGTTACTGTATCATTGTTTTGGCAAAGGGTTACGGCAAGAACCAGTTTCTTTACCAAATCGGGTCTGTCGATTGCAAGGTGTTGTGCAATCATTCCGCCCTGTGATACACCAAATACATCCGCATGTTTGATGCCTAATATATCCATGGCCATGGCAATATCCGAAGCCATCTCTCTTACAGTCATACCTTCTTGAACGACCGGCCTTCTGTCAAACAGATAAACTTTGTAATCCTTTGCAAACATGCGGTACATATAGGCAAGAGACAGCGCCGCACCTTTTATTCCACGTGTATTTAGCCCCTGTATCATAACCAACGGCTTTGTTCCGTTGCCGAAAGTAATATAATCAAGCTGCATATCCTGAACATTTAGTTTTAATTCTTTGGCGTTATACATCATAAGCATTCACCTCTCAATTCAGGTTTGCCGAATAGATTATATCACATAGTTGTGAAACTTTCCACCGCAGAAAAAGCACGATGGTTTCGTATCAAAACCATCGTGCTTTTTTGGTCCGAGTGACACGGTTCGAACGTGCGATCTCCACATCCCAAATGTGGCGCGGTACCAGCTCCGCTACACCCGGCTATTGAAGATGCGCTGCCCGGTGACGGACAGCGCATCTATCATAACAGATTATCTCGCTCTTTGCAAGTGCCTTACATACCCAGCGCGGCCTTCAGAGCCTCGGCGCGGTCGGCGATCTCCCACTTCACGCCCAGATCCTCGCGGCCCATGTGACCGTAAGCGGCCAGCTGGCGGTAGATGGGGGCGCGCAGGCCCAGATCGCGGATGATGGCGGTGGGGCGCAGGTCGAAGACCTTGTTCACGGCCTCTTCCAGCTTCTCATCGCTCACCACGCCGGTACCGAAGGTCTCCACCAGTACGCTGACAGGCTGTGCCACGCCGATGGCGTAGGCCAGCTGCACCTGGCAGCGGGAAGCCAGACCTGCGGCCACCACGTTCTTGGCCACCCAGCGGGCGGCGTAAGCGGCGCTGCGGTCAACCTTGGTGGGATCCTTGCCGGAGAAAGCGCCGCCGCCGTGGGGTGCGCTGCCGCCGTAAGTATCCACGATGATCTTGCGGCCGGTCAGGCCGGAGTCACCCTGAGGACCGCCGATGACAAAGCGGCCGGTGGGGTTGACGAAGAAACGGGTCTCCTCATCCAGAAGCTCGGCAGGAACGGTGGGCTTGATCACCAGCTCGATCATATCCTGACGAATCTGCTCGAGCGTGGCCTCGGGGGCGTGCTGGGTGGAGAGCACCACGGTGTCCACGCGCACGGGCTGATTATTCTCGTCGTATTCCACGGTGACCTGAGTCTTGCCGTCGGGACGCAGGTAGTCCACCAGACCGGTCTTGCGCACCTCGGTCAGGCGCTTGGCCATCTTCTGGGCCAGAGAAATGGCCAGAGGCATCAGCTCAGCCGTCTCGTTGCAGGCGTAGCCGAACATCATGCCCTGATCGCCGGCGCCGTTGTCCAGCTCGGCCTCGCCGGCTTCCTTGGCTTCCAGGCTCTTGTCCACGCCCATGGCGATGTCGGGGGACTGCTTGTCGATGGTGGTGATGACGGCGCAGGAATCGCAGTCAAAACCGTACTTGGCGCGGTCGTAGCCGATCTCGCGCACCACTTCGCGGGCGATGGCGGGGATGTCCACCAGAGCGGAGGTGGTGATCTCGCCCATCACGCACACCAGACCCGTGGTGACGGTGGTCTCGCAGGCCACGCGGCCCATGGGATCCTGGGCGTAGATAGCGTCCAGAACGGCGTCGGAGATCTGGTCGCAGATCTTATCGGGATGACCCTCGGTAACGGATTCGGAAGTAAACAGTCTTCTTGCCATAGTAAAAATGCT
>JAZRRQ010000149.1:0-6589 GCA_045650885.1 Vescimonas sp.
CCACGTGGAGCTGATGGGCTTCCACTGCCACGTCGGTTCTCAGGTGTTCGGTGAGGACATCTTCGAGCGCGCCGCCGTTGTTATGCTGGAGTTCGTGGCCGAGATGAAGGCCAAGCACGGCTTTATGGCTCCCCAGCTGGATCTGGGCGGCGGTTATGGCGTGCGTTACGTGGAGTCCGATCCCTATCTGGATGTGGACACCAAGGTTGGCCAGGTGGCCGCTGCCATCAAGGAAGCTTGCGCTCGCCTGAACATCGAGATGCCCGAGATTCACATGGAGCCCGGCCGCAGCATCGTGGCCGCTGCCGGTATGACCCTGTATACCTGCGGTACCGTGAAGAAGATCCCCGGCTACAAGAACTACGTGTCCATCGACGGCGGTATGCCCGATAACCCCCGTTTCGCTCTGTATGGCTCCAAGTACACCTGCCTGGTGGCCAACAAGATGAACGAGGAGTGCGACTTCGTGGCTTCTCTGGTGGGCCGTTGCTGCGAGAGCGGCGACATCATCCAGGAGGGCATCAGCGTTCCTTCCAGCGTGGGTCGCGGTGATACCGTTGCCGTCTGCACTACCGGCGCTTACAACTACTCCATGGCTTCCAACTACAACCGTCTGCCCCGCGCCCCCATTGTCATGCTGCGCGGCGGTAACGAGAGCTACGTGGCCGTGCGTCGCGAATCCTTCGCTGACCTGTGCGCCAACGATCTGTAAGAAAAATTCAAAACAAAAAAGCGAGAGATATCAGCATATCTCTCGCTTTTTGCAAAAAGAAGGAGGAAAACCACATGCCTTTTGGTATTAAGAAGCTGGAGCTGGTAAAGCCCACTGCCATTGAATATATGCCCACCGTTTCCGAGGAACTGGGTATCGAACTGTATGTCAAGCGTGACGATCTGACCAGCTGGGGTGCCGGCGGCAACAAGCTGCGCAAGCTGGAATATCTGGTGGCCGACGCTCTGGAGCAGGGCGCGACCATGCTGTTGACGGAGGGCGGCGCCCAGACCAACCATGGCCGTCTGACGGCTGCCGTGGCTGCCAAGTTCGGTCTCAAGTGCGCCATCGTGATGATCGACGAATATCCCGGCGAAGTGTCCGCCAACATTCTGCTGGACCGCATCATGGGCTGCGATCTGATCCTCAAGGCCGATGACGGCACCGATGAGCACGATCAGTTTGCCAAGCTCTGCGCTCAGGTAACTGCCGAATACGAGGCCAAGGGCGAGAAGGTCTACTACATCCCCATGGGTGGCAGCAATGCTCTCGGTGCACTGGGTTACTATGACTGTGCCGTGGAGCTGACGGCTCAGGCCGAAGAGATGGGCATTTCCGATGCCCGCGTAATCGATGCGGTGGGTTCCATGGGTACTTACATGGGCCTGTATTGTGGCTTGAAGAACGAGAACTCCCCCTTGCGCCTGACCGGTATCGCCATCTCCCCCTTTGGCGAGTATAAGGAAAAGCGCATTATGGATTATTTCCGGGAAATGAAGGAAAACTACGGGCTGGAGATCAATGCAGTTCGCGAGGATTTCGACATTGTCAAGGACTACACCCGCGGCGCCTACAACAATGTCTGCCGCGAAGTGCGCGATGCCATCTGCTACATGGCCCAGAAAGAAGCCGTTATGCTGGATCCCTGCTATACCGGTAAGGCTTTCGCCGGCCTGATGGAGATGGTGAAGTCCGGTGCTATTGCACAGGGCGAGAAGGTGATCTTCCTGCACACCGGCGGTTTCCCCGGCCTGTATACGCCCCATCACCGCAAGGCCTTTGAGGCTGATCTGGAAGAGGGCATCCGCATCATCAAGTAAACACGTCGGCATCACCGACCTCAAAAATGGGAAAGGACGGCATCCTGTGGGATGCCTTCCTTTCAAACTGTCAAAAAAGGTCTGCGTCCTTTTTTGACAATTTTTGCAGACCGCTGCAGCGCACTCGCTGCGCTCGCACGTTTGCGGTCTGAGAAGTGTTTTTCGTCGCGCACATGTCGCTTCGAAAAACGGATTTCACTTTATTTTACCGCAAAGCGGCGAAACCCTACGAGGCACGTTGATATGCTAAAAGGACGGCATCCTGTGGGATGCCGTCCTTTCGATATGTAACGGAAAGGTTTATTTTTTCTTTGCTGCCTCTTCGCGCTCGCGGCAGATGGCTTCCCAGCTGGGAATGCCCTTGAGAATTTCGGCCATGTCGGCCAGCTTCTCGGGGATGTTGATATTCTGCGGGCAGATGGAAACGCAGGCACCGCAGCCAATGCAGGCGCTGGGCAGCTTCTCGGGGGGCAGTGCTTCAAGGCGCATACCCAACAGGAACGAAGGCGTTACCTTCAAATCGTTGTAGAAAGCCAGCAGCATGGGGATGTCCAGCTCCATGGGGCAGCCATCGCAGCAGTAGCGGCAGGCGGTACAGGGAACGGCGTTCTTCAGTGCCTCGGCAATCTCCATGACGAGAGCATCTTCCTGAGCGTTGAGGGGCTTGGAGTTTTCGAAGGTTTTGACATTGTCCACCATCTGCTCCATGTTGGACATACCGCTGAGTACCATCGTGACATTGTCGATACCCTGCAGCCAGCGGAAGCACCAGGCGGGGATGGATTCATCGGCACGCAGCGCCTTCAGGGAGGATTCGGCACCTTCATTCAGCTTGGCCAGCTTGCCGCCGCGGACGGGCTCCATAACCCAGACGGGGATGTTGTGGCGGGCCAGCAGCTCACACTTGCCGCGGGCATCCTGCAGCGTCCAGTCCAGATAGTTCAGCTGGATCTGACAGAACTCCATATGCTCACCGCAGTAGTCAAGGAACTTCTCCATGGTGGCAATGCTGCCGTGGGTGGAGAAGCCCAGGTGCTTGATGCGGCCCAGACGCTTCTGCTCCAGGAAATAGTCCAGAATGCCCCACTGGGGATCCATATAGACTTCGATGGACTTTTCGTACACGTTGTGCAGCAGATAGAAGTCGAAATAGTCCACGCCGCACTTTTCCAGCTGATCTTCAAAGACGGCGGCGGGGTTGTAAGAACTGGCGATCTGATGGCCGGGATACTTGTCGGCCAGATAGAAGCTCTCGCGGGGATAGTTTTTCAGAACTTTGCCGATCACGCGCTCGGAATTACCCTGATGATAGGGATAGGCAGTGTCGAAATAGTTGACGCCGTGTTCGATGGCATAGGCGGTCATTTCCGCCACGCGCTGCTCGTCGATGGTCACACCGTCGGCCAGCAAGGGTAGGCGCATAGTGCCAAAGCCCAGCATGGACAGCTGTTTGTCCTGGAACTGTTTGTAAATCATAGTGGCCTCCTTTTATTTTTTCTCGCGGCGGACGAAACGGATCTGGCACACATCGTCACCACGGGCGATGGTGGCGGGCAAGTCCAGTTCGCAGCCGAAGCTTTCGGCAATACCGCGGTCACCGCACATGGCGTGATCGCACAAAAGCTGGATCTCCTCATCGCTGCAGCCTTGCTTCTGCCATGCCTTGACCAGCGGACAGTAGTGGAAATCGATATCCAGATTGTCGTCGGTGCAGCGTTTGACATCCATCTCAAAGACCCACTGGGCGGGCTTGGTGAACAGCGTCTTTTTCAGACCCTTCAGTGAATCGCCGCCGCCGGCTTTGGCGCGCAGATTGGCACCCTGATACAGACCGCAGCGCTTGATGGCGGTGGGAGCGTATTCCTGGGGCGCTAAACCTTTCTTGGCGGCCTCGTCACACAGCAGGTACATCCACAGGGCGCGGTGTTCCAGCTGTTCGCGGATGGCAACGATGAGAGGATTGCGGATTTTGGCTTCATTTTTAATGTTACTCATACGATCACGCTCCTTTTGTGCCGATTATACCACAAGCTTCTGCATAAGCCAAGAAGAATAATGCGCGACCGCCGGGGCTGTTTTCGGCAGATGGTCAATTGCCTTTTGTCTGAGAGTGTGCTACACTATTGATAAAGTCGGGGACTGTACCCGTTTTTGGAAAGTGAGCAGCTATGATTGTATCCTGGGATATTACTGTTCCGCCTCTGAGCGGCGATGAGCCCCGCCGGGCTTATGTGTACCTGCCGGAGGACTGGGCGGAGGAAGAGCAGCGCTATCCGGTGCTGTATATGTTTGACGGTCAAAATGTTTTCTTTGACAGCGATGCCACCTACGGCAAGAGCTGGGGCATGGCGGACTTTGCCGAGGAAACCGAACTGCCGCTGATTGTGGTGGCGGTGGAGAGCAACCGCGGTGCCAATGGTGAGCGCCTGAGCGAATACTCGCCCTTTACTGTCCGTGAGCCGGGACTGGGTGGTTATGTGGTGGGCCGTGGCCGAACCACCATGGAGTGGCTGGTGAACGAGTTCAAGCCTATGATCGACGCCAAATTCCCCACCATCCCCGACCGGGAGCACACCTTTGTAGCGGGCAGCTCCATGGGCGGTTTGATGAGCCTGTATGCGGTAACAGAGTATAACCACGTGTTTTCTAAAGCGGCCTGTCTGTCGCCGTCCGTCTGGTTTGCCACCGAGCGGCTGGACCGTCTGCTGCGTACGGCAGAGCTGGATGAGGACACCACGATCTACATGGACTACGGATCCAACGAGATAAAATTCCACCCCAACATGAAAAAACAGTTTGCCAGAGTTACGGCGCGGCTTTTGGAACGCAATGTGCATCTGGTATCCCGTATTGTTCCGCGGGGTGACCACTGTGAAGCCTGCTGGGAAAAGCAGATCCCCTTCTTCATGGAGGTTTTGCTCTACGGACTGGAAGCATAGAGGAGGGCATGACATGCAGACACGCTATTTTAAGGAATACAGTCCTGTTTTGGGCCGCGAGATGGAGGGCAAAATCTACGGCCACGCCGGTCGGCCGGTGCTGTTTATCCCCTGTCAGGACGGTCGTTTTTTCGACTTTGAAAACTTCCACATGGATGATGTGTGGGCGCCCTGGATCGAAAGCGGACAGGTTATGGTGATTGCCATTGACACGCTGGACATAGAGACCTGGTCCGGAAAAGGCGAGGCCTTCAGCCGCATCCGTCGTCACGAGCAATGGATGTGCTACATTGTGGACGAAGTGGTGCCCATGATCCGGGAGCTCTCCGGCCGCAGTGATATCATCGCCTTTGGCTGCAGTTTGGGTGCTACCCATGCGGTGAACCTGTTCTTCCGCTTCCCCGATCAGTTTACCGGGCTGCTGGCTCTGAGCGGTATCTACACCGCCGACTATGGCTTTGGCGGATATATGGACGAGGTGGTTTACCGCAACTCCCCCGTCCACTATCTGAGCAATATGTCTCCCACCCATTCGTATATCGAGAAATACAACCGCAATCAGGCCATTGTCTGCGTCGGTCAGGGCGCCTGGGAGCAGGTGGATACCACCCGTATTCTCGACGAGCTGTTCCGGGAAAAGGGCATCAACGTGTGGGTGGATTACTGGGGTCATGATGTCAACCACGACTGGCCTTGGTGGTACAAGCAGGTGGCCTATTTCGTCCCCAAGCTACTGGAAGGCTAAAGCAGCCTGCGACACTATATAGACAAGAGGAGAGAAGATCTCATGAAAAATTTCGTATTTATTTCCCCCAATTTCCCCACCAACTACTGGCAGTTCTGCCGCGAGCTGCGCAATAACGGCCTGAACGTGTTGGGCATCGGTGACCAGCCCTATGACGACCTGAAGCCGGAGCTGCGTGCCAGCCTGACGGAGTATTACAAGGTCAGCAATCTGGAAAACTATGATGAGGTCTACCGTGCCGTGGCCTTCTTCATCCACAAATACGGCCGCATCGACTGGCTGGAGAGCAACAACGAGTACTGGCTGGAGAAGGATGCCGCCCTGCGCACCGACTTCCACATCACCAGCGGCTTCCAGGCCGAGGACATGCCCCGCATCAAGTATAAGTCCAAGATGAAGAAGTATTACCAGAAGGTGGGCATCCCCACGGCCCGCTACCATCTGGTGACGGACGACATCAAAAAGTGCCGCGCCTTCCTCCGCAAGGTGGGCTATCCCGTGGTGGTCAAGCCCGACAACGGTGTGGGTGCCGCCGCTACTTACAAGCTGAAGAATGACGAAGATCTGGTGAACTTCATGGCCACCCGTCCCGAGGGCGTGCCCTATATCATGGAGGAGTTCGTCAACGCCGAGGTCAACAGCTACGATGCCATCATCGACTCCAACGGCGAGCCCATTTTTGAGACCGGCAACGTGACGCCCAACAGCGTGATGGACATCGTCAACAACAACGACAACTCTATCTACTATATCGTCAAGGATCTGCCGGAAGATACCCGCGAGGCAGGCCGCGCCACGGTGAAGAGCTTTGGCGTCAAGAGTCGCTTCGTCCACTTTGAGTTCTTCCGTCTCAACGAGGATCACGAGGGTCTGGGCAAGAAGGGCCAGATCATGGCGCTGGAGGTCAATATGCGCCCCTGCGGTGGCTTCACCCCCGACATGATCAACTTTGCCTACGGGACCAACGTGTATAAGATCTGGGCCGATATGATCGCCTTCGACCGCTCCGAGATGCCCGTTGGCGAGCACAACTACTGCGCCTTCATGGGTCGCCGCGACGGCAAGAACTTCGTGCTGAGCCACGAGGAGCTGC
>JAZRRQ010000150.1:0-7626 GCA_045650885.1 Vescimonas sp.
TCGGTCAGCAGGTGGAAGGGCCAGGGACCGACTTCCTCCAACACGGCGCGGGAGAAGAGAAAACCGGTGCCGCTGACGGCGCAGCTGGTACCCAGCAGATGGCGGGCGTGGTTGAGATAGCGACTTTCCCGCAGGAACCACAGGGCATAGCCGGCACTGATCCAGTTGTCACCGTAATTCTTACTGTTGCGGTAGCTGGTGATAATGTCGTGGCCGTCGGAAAACGTCTCGTTCATCCGCTCTATATAGTCGCCGGCCAGGATGTTGTCGGCGTCAAAGACGAAGTAACCGTCAAAGCCACCGGGATAGTCCTGCTGCAGATGCTGCAGCAGCGCTTGTAGGGCGTAGCCTTTGCCCACCTGCACCGTGTTGAACCGCTCGTAGGCGGTGGCACCGGCGCAGCGGGCGATGAGCGCTGTGTCGTCGGTGCAGTTATCGGCCATAACGAAGATATGTATCAGAGAAGGATCGTAAGTCTGGCTGCGGATACTGGCAATCAGGTCGCCGATGACGGCCGCCTCGTTGCGGGCACAGATCAGCACGGCGTAGCGATTGGCCTTCGCTGCTGTGTGAGGCGTCGCCTTCTTCAGCCACGGAATGGGAATATAAAAAAACTGGTAGGCATAGCACAGCACGAACAGCGCGCTGATGCCGAAATTGATCCAACGTAAGGTTTCCATGGCAGTGTCCTTTCTCCTGTAAGGTGATGTGAGCAATCATTGTCGGGTTTCAGTATAGGGAAGATTCCTTTAAGAAAAAAGAGAGGGAAAGTTTAAGGTTTTTTTAAGGGGAAACGAAAGAAGTGTCCGTTTTTTTGGTCGGAACTCTTGGTAAGATGGGTACAACAAGAAGAGGTAACCGCCGCACGCGGAAAGGAGTACAACATGAACAAGTTTTTTGATTATCTGGAAATGGATCTGCCCGATTGCATCATCCGTGAACTGCTTTTCTACATCCGTCGTTTTGCCGCCGCCTTTGCCGGAGATGTGCCGGTGGAAGGCAGGATGGGGAAGTATGCCTTCTGTGCCAGTGCGCAGGAGGGCGGCGCGGTGCGGGTACACTGGGTACAGGTGGGCCGCGAGCGCATTGCCGTGGACACCGTGGTGTGAGAACTGTTGCGTCCGCACCTTGACTTTTGGCGCCCTCGTGCATAAAATACACTGTAAAAGGAAACAACGGTATGGCGTGATGCCGTATCTACAGTTGAAGATGCAGGCATCCGGGAATGGGGATGCCTGCGTCATTTTTTCGGGAAAGGACGATCCATGAGCAAAGCATACACGAAAAGCTGTGGCGAAAAAGGGAAAAAGAAGGGACGCAAGGGATTGCTGCGGCTATTGTTTAGCCGCACGGGTCTGGTGGCAATGGTGCTGCTGCTGAATGTTGCCCTGCTGGCGGCGGTGGTGCTGCATTTTCGCGACTATATGCTGCAGTACGTGGGCGTTGCCACGGTGCTGAGCGTGGTATTGACGATGACGCTCATCAGCAGCCGGACCAATGCATCGGTGAAGGTAACGTGGCTGGTGCTGTTTATGCTGCTGCCGGGCCTTGGGTTGGTGTTGTACGTTTATACCCGAAGCGATCTGGGTCACCGGGCACTGCGGGACCGCATCCATGACCTGATGGAGAAGACACGCGACAAGCTGCCCCAGACGGGGGCGGCGGAGCGTTTGCAGCTGGCAGACGGCGGAGCGGCGGGATTGAGCCGCTATCTCTGGCGCTGCGGATTTCCTACCTACGGCGGGTGCGATGTGACCTACTTTGCCAGCGGCGAGGAGAAGTTTGCCGCCATGCTGGAAGAGCTGGAGGGGGCCAAAGACTTCATTTTTATGGAGTATTTCATTCTGGAAAAGGGTGAGATGTGGGATGCGGTGCTGGAAGTTTTGCGGCGCAAGGCAGCGCAAGGCGTGGATGTGCGGGTGATGTATGACGGCACCTGCGAGGTGACCCTTGTGCCCCGCGGGTATACCCAACAGTTGGAGAAAATGGGGATCCGTGCCAAAGCTTTTGCACCGCTGATGCCGTTTCTCTCCACCCACTACAACTACCGCGATCACCGCAAGATCCTCATCATCGATGGCCGGGCAGCCTTTACCGGCGGCATCAATCTGGCGGATGAATACATCAACGCCGTGGATCGGTTCGGCCATTGGAAGGACACGGCTGTGCTGGTGCGGGGTGAAGCGGTGCGCAGCCTGACCCGTATGTTTTTGCAAATGTGGAGCATGGAGGGGAAAACGGCGGAGTTTGACCGCTTTTTGTCCGTGCCGGTGGAAAAACCGGAGAATGCCCGTGGCTATGTCATCCCCTACGGTGACTGTCCGCTGGATGGGGATATGATCGGCGAGCGGGTATACATGGACATTTTGAACCGGGCGCAGAAGTATGTGCATATCTTTACCCCCTACCTGATTCTTGACGGCGAGATGGAGACGGCGCTGAAATTTGCCGCTGAGCGGGGCGTGGATGTGACACTGATCCTGCCCGGCACGCCGGACAAGAAGATCCCCTACGCGCTGGCCAAGACACACTATCCCTCGCTGCTGGACTCGGGGGTGAAGATCTACGAGTATGTACCCGGCTTCGTTCACGCCAAGAGCTTTGTGTGTGACGACATAGAGGCGGTGGTGGGAACCATCAATCTGGACTACCGGAGCCTGTACCACCACTTTGAGTGCGCGGTGTATCTGTACGATGTGGGGTGCATCGGGCAGATGGAGGCGGATTTTCAGGCAACGCTGAAAAAGTGCCGGCGGGTGACGCGTCAGACGCTGAAAAAGGAGAAGTGGACGCGGCGTCTGGCAGGCTTTGTGCTGAAGGCGTTGGCGCCCTTACTTTGACTTACTTTTTAAGCCGGGGTGAAATGGAGCGATTGACTATGTGGAATGCAAACGGAGTTCTCGTGCAGGGGTTGTGCGAAAAAACAAGCTATATCAAGAACTTTGCCTATGGGGGAATACATGCGTACTTCTCGTTTCCTTTGATAGGAAAGTTGGACAAAGAGTGCAGAGAGCTGACCAGCGAGCAGATGTGGAAGCAAGTCTCCGAAAACGAAGCGTTGTACTTGTACCGTGATTTTATTTCAGATCAAGACCTGCTGGAAAGATACCTGAAGAAGTGCGGTGAAATGGGTATAGAAGTTCGCGCTTTATTTGTGGAAAGCGGATATCCGAACGAAATCTGGCAGGAAGAAAAGCCCCCTATGAGATTTTTGGGGTATGAATACTGCCCGTTTCTCATCGACGAACAGATTATCACCGATTTGGACTGGTATGAGCCTTTTGCGAAATTCCGGGAAATGCTGAATGAGTACGGATTGTTTAACTCTTATGATGATGCCTTGGCGTTTGTGGAAGCGTACCGGAAGGCTGAGAGTGACGGGGAAATCGGTGACGGAGAAATAGAGGCGCATATTTGCAAGGTGTCTGAGCTGATTCTGTGAAGTTGTTGTAAAACCTGAGCCCGGGAGGATTTTCCTCTTCCGGGCTCTTGTTTTATGGCGGTGCTGTGTGATATACTGCTGCGGGCGGCGTGATACCGGCCGCAAAATCATCCGAGGAGAACATTTATGGACAATATTTCCCTGCTGCTGGGTAACGGCTGCAGTTTACTGGCGACACTGTGCAACATGTTCGCCTCCACCCGCAAGACGGCCCGCGGCGTGTTGCTGGTGCAGAGCCTGGGTCAGGCTTTCTATTTTGCCTGTGCCATCTTCCTCAAGGGCTACAGCGGCGCGGTGCAAAACGCTATGAGCATTGTGCGCAACTTTGTGGCGCTGGGGAAAAAACAGAGAAAGTGGGTGGAGTGGACCCTCGTTGCTGCAGCTGTGGTGCTGGGCATGGTGTTCAATAACCGCGGCCTTGCCGGATGGCTGCCCATTGTGGGCAATCTGGAATACTCGCTGGCGGTGTTCCGCTTCCGCGACAACCAGCGGATGCTGAAGGCGGCGCTGGTAGTATCGCTGGTGATTTTCATCGCATTCAACGTCGTCATCGGCAACATTGTGGGCATTGTGGCGGACAGTGTTGTAGTAGTGACCACTCTGGCTGACCTGTGGAAAACACGGGAGAAGAAGTGAAAAACTGCGTAAAAAAGAACCGTTTCGAAGAAGAAACGGTTCTTTTTTTGTTATTCGTACTGGGCCAGTGTGTCGCGGCACCATTTTTTGAAATGTTCCACCGTGTCGGCCGGAGAGAGGAGCTGTACCTGAGGGCCGAACTGGAACAGCCAGCCGTAGAAGGTAGGGCCGGCTTCCACCGATGCGGAGAGCTCAATGCGGCCGCCATCCACCGCGCGCATATGGGCGTCGGACCCGAAGCGGTCGATGGCGATATTAAGGAGCTTTTCGTCCATCTGCAGCGTGACGCGGGTGGACTGACCGTTATACATATCAAAGGTGGTACGGGTATATTCACCCAGATCGAAATGGGGCGGCAGCTGACCGCGCGGTTCGTCCAGCACGGTGAGATGGCTGATACGGTCCACCCGGTAATGGCGGTAATCGGAAATGGCGGCATCGTAAGCCACCAGATAATAGTGGCGATCCACACACAGTGCCACCGGGTCGGTGACATACACAGCGCCGCCGCGGCGGTAGGCTTTTTCACCCGTCACCGTCCAGTCAAAGTAGCGGAAGGAGATTTTTTTGTTCTCGTTGATGGCGGTGTTGATGCCGTCCACGGCGTAGTAGAGAGATTCGTTGGCGGTGCGCAGGCGGTTCATCACGTACACCTGACGGCGCAGCTGCCGGCCGCCGTAGCGGCTGGTGAGCTGCTCAAGCTTGGCAATGAGATCCATGCTCTTCGCTTTCGTGAGGAAGGGGGAGGCTTGCACCACGTCGATGAGCAGTTTCAGTTCCGGCAGCTGGAACTCCCGATCGCCGAGGAAATAGCCGAAGTTCTTGGCTTTCACCGTCTGGATATCCATGCCGAACAACCGCAGCAGCTCGATGTCATCATAGATGCTCTTGCGCTCGGCGCTGATGTCGTAAGATGCCAGATAGGCGAGCATATCCTGCAGCGTTTTGGGGTGCTGCTCGTCCGTTTCCTGCTGGAAAAAACGGGCCAGATACAACAGCTTGAGTTTTTTGTTGGCCATGGGAACACCTCCCTCGTCAGATGGTTTCATGATACCACAGCCGGTTATGTTTGGGAAGATGTTTGTGGTGCGGCAGCGGCAAGTTCCTGTAAAATCAGCAGTTCTTCCGCTGTGACGTCGGCAGGCATCAACACATCCGACAGCGGCGAGAGGGGGAGGGAGAGATCGCAGGCGATGCGGCCGGAAGCGGTGAAGGGGACGGCGGAGATAAGGGCGCAGCTGGCGCTGACACCGCCGGGGGTACAGGCCAGTGCTGAGGCTCGCAAACGGGCGAGACCGGGCGCACCGTCATCGATGGCGGCGCTGAAACTGCCGGTCATCGCTGCGCGGCAGAAGAGCGTGGGAGGTTCCGCTGTGGAGACGAGTGTGTGGGCATTGGCTGCGGCGGAGCGGACGGCTTGTAAAAGTCCATCGGTGGAGATGGTGACGGAGGTGACGGCGTCGGCTGTGTGCAGCTGCGTGTGGTCTTTCCCCACACAGCTGGCGGCAAAGTCGGTGGCCTGCTGGTACCACTCCGTGCCCAGAGGGGAGGCCTTGTGCATACCGTAATCGGTGCCCAGCGCGGTTTTGGAGAGAAATACGGTGTTTTCCGACAACTGCAGCGCGCCGGTGGCATCAAAGGGGACGATGGCGCTGATGCCGTCGATGGTACAGGCGCGGATGATGCCGCTCTCGCTGATGATCACGGCGGCCACCGTTACCTCGGTACGGGCATAACCGGGGAAATCGTAGGTGGCGTGCATGCTTTTGGCGATGTGGGCTGTGGCGGCGATCCCCAGATAGAGGGACTCCTCTGTCTGGGGTGCGGGCGCCATGACTTCCACCGAATCGGGGATCGGAGGCGGCTCTGCCGCCGGCGCGGCGCAGGCGGCAAGGGGAAGAATGAGGAGCAGAAGCCAGATATTTTTCATGGAAAAGACCTCCTTTTGACCAAAAGTATGGACAAAAGAAGAGGGAAATAAACAAAAAGGCAAATCCGGAGGGATTTGCCTTTTGCCATTTAGTTTTGATAAGTGATGGGTTGCTCGGTCAGCAGAGGGTAGGACACCACGGCGATACCGTCCAGATCTTCCCTGTGCATAGACACGGCGGTGATGGTGCGGTTATAGTAGGTGGTGTAGTAATAGATCCCGCGCGCCGTATCGCAGCAGCAGGAATAGAGCGTCTTTTCGTATGCACCGCCGCCCAGATGGCAGCAGCCGTCGGTCTGTGCCACGGCATCGAGCAGGTGGAAGAACTGTGCCACGTCCTGCGGTGCATCGGCGCCGGGGCGGGCGCAGCGGGCGGTGAAGGCGGCGCGGACAAAACGGGAGACAGAGTCCAGTCCGCCGGGCAATGTGGCGCTGCCCATGCCGCGGGAGAAGGTGGGCACAGCGGGCTCTTCCGGGGAGAGGGCTGCATAGCGGCGCAGGTTGGTGCGCTGGAAGGGGAAGGGCGGCTCGTTGGTGAGGACGAGCGTCTCATTTTCGTAGACTTGCAGCCCGTCGGCGGTGGATTCCACCGTCAGTGCGCCGGTCTTGTCGGCCACCAGCCAGTGCAGCGGTGAAGCGCTCAAATGAGGGGAGAAGCTCTCGGCCAGAATATTCAGGCGCGCCAGAGCGGTGCGGGCTTCCTGCAGTGTGGCACAGCGGCCCAGAACCCACGGGATCAGCTCAAAAGAGGACACGTTGTCCCGGTCTGCCCGGTGGGGGTGATAGTGACAGCTTTCGGGGAAGTTGAGACCGGCCATGCTCAGGCCGCATTCGTTGGTGGCTTCATAATAGAGGGGATAACCTGCTGCCACGTGAGCCATGCCGATCATGGCATAGTGGCGCTGCAGCGTTTCACCGCTGCGGAAGGCAAAAGGAAAGTGGCGGGGCGTAACGGCGACACACTCGCCGTAAGAGCGCTCCAGGTCCAGATTGCGGCCGAAATAGTGGCAGCCGCCGTGCCAGCTGATGGCAGTACACATAAAAACACCTCGTTGGGATAGCTTGGATGGCAATTGCGAAGATTATGCGGCAGAGTATCACCAAGATGGAGGAAATGCAAGGAGAAATGGACATATTTTACACTTCTGACACATTTGAACAAGGCGGCGACGGTTGACGGCGGGGGCGGTTTTATAGTATAATACATTGATTTATTATGATTATTATGCGGAGGTATACCCTTATGTGGATCGCCGATGGATGGAAAGACTATGAACTGATCGATTGCGGCAGCGGAGAGAAGCTGGAGCGCTGGGGTGAGCAGATCCTGGTGCGTCCTGACCCTCAGGCTATCTGGGAGTCGGAGCGTACCCATCGCGGCTGGCGCACCGCCAATGCCCGCTACAGCCGCAGCAATACCGGCGGCGGCCATTGGGACAAAAAGAAGCTGCCGGAGAGCTGGCCCATTGCCTACAAGGAGCTGAAGTTCCAGGTTAAGCCTATGAACTTCAAGCATACCGGCCTGTTCCCGGAGCAGGCTGCCAACTGGGATTTTGCCATGGACAAGATCCGCAACGCAGATCGTGAAATCCGCGTGCTGAACCTGTTTGCCTATACC
>JAZRRQ010000151.1:0-1646 GCA_045650885.1 Vescimonas sp.
TTTCCTTCAGGAACGAGCACAGCAGTTGCACCAACAGCAAGACCAACGTACATGGCAAGATAGCCGGCATTTCTGCCCATAACCTCAACAACGGAGCAGCGCTCGTGGGACTGCATTGTGTCGGTGAGCTTGTCGATGGCGTCGATTGCGGTGTTGGCGGCGGTGTCGAAGCCGATGGTATAGTCGGTGCAGCTGATGTCGTTGTCGATGGTGCCGGGGATGCCCACCACGGCGATGCCGTGCTTGGCCAGATCCTGCAGGCCGCGGAAGGTACCGTCGCCGCCAATGCCCACGATGCCGTCCAGACCCAGCAGCTTGCAGGTGGCCACAGCCTTCTGCTGGCCCTCGGGGGTGACGAACTCGCTGCTGCGGGCGGTATAGAGCATGGTGCCGCCACGGTTGATGATGTGGCTGACGCTGTCGGTGTCCATGGTCACAAAATCGCCGCTGATGAGACCGGCATAGCCGCGGCGGATGCCCACGCACTCGATGCCCATCTTCATGGCGGTGCGGACCACGCTGCGGATGGCGGCGTTCATGCCGGGGGCGTCGCCGCCGCTGGTGAGGACGCCAATGCGTTTGACTGCATTTTTCTTCATATCAACAAACCTTTCTCAAGTAGGGTAAACATGTGTCCGATAAATCGGCAGGATATAGTATAACACAATCCTGCAGCGGTGAAAAGTACCTTTTTGTAAACTTGTCAAACCGCCGCTTCTCTGCTATGCTATATTTAAGAAAAATTGTCCACAGGAGGTCTGCACCATGAAATACATCCTCGACCGCCAGAATTACCACCGCTTTGACGTGATCGCCATCAACAAGCTGCCCCGGCGCAGCTATTTCATCCCCTTTTCCACCCGAAAAAGAGCAGCTGCGGCCGTCACGGAGGAAAAGCGCTACAGTTCCGACAAGGTGCGCTGCCTGAGCGGGCAGTGGGATTTCCGCTTCTATCCCCGGCCGGCAGAGCTGCCGGAAGTGCTGGACACGGATGCGGTGGATTTTGACACCATCGACGTTCCCTCCTGCTGGCAGTTCCGTGGCTACGACCGACCCTTCTATGTCAACACCCGCTATCAGTTCCCCTACCAGCCCCCGGTGATCCCTCAGGAGAAGGCGGTGGGCACGGTGTTCTGCTGGCAGGGCGCCGACAAGGGCATCGGCCCTCGGTGGATGAAGCCGGAAGAGGAGTACAACTTCGTGGGCGTGTACCGCAAGAAGCTAGCGGTGGACATGCGAGCCATGCGCTACGTTCTCAGCTTCCTTGGCGTGGCATCCTGTCTCGACCTCTATGTCAACGGCGTTTTCGCCGGCTACAGCGAGGGCAGCCACAACACCGCCGAGTTTGACATCACCACTCTCCTGCACGAGGGCGAGAACGAACTGGTGGCCGTGGTGCGCCGCTGGTGCACCGGCAGCTATCTGGAGTGTCAGGACATGTTCCGCAACAACGGCATTTTCCGTGACGTACTGCTGTACGAAGTAGAGGAGCATGACATCCGTGACATCCGCATCACCACCGCCAAGACCGAGGACGGCTGGCGTCTGACGGCGGAGGTACAGGTGGAAAACGAGTGCGCCGTGCTGGCCGAGCTGAAGGGCCATGGCATGGCGGCCCAGGCCGCCGCCTACGGCGAGGGCATCGT
>JAZRRQ010000152.1:0-3709 GCA_045650885.1 Vescimonas sp.
GCAGGGGGCGATCTGCAAGTAACGGTCGAAGCCGGAGGTCATCAGCAGCTGCTTGGACTGCTGGGCAGCCTGGGGCAGAGCGTAGAACTTGCCGGGGAGCTTACGGGCGGGCACCAGATAGTCGCGGGCACCCTCGGGGGAGGAGGCGGTGAGGATGGGGGTCGTGATCTCCAGGAAGCCCTGCTCGGTCATGCCCTGACGCAGAGCAGACACCACGTTGCAGCGCAGGATGATGTTGTTCTTCACGGCGGGGTTGCGCAGATCCAGATAGCGATACTTCAGACGGGCCATCTCATCTGCCTCGCGGGAACGGTTGATCTCGAAGGGCAGGCTGTTGTGACGGCAGCGGCCCAGCACCTCGATCTTGGTGGGGACCACTTCGATCTCGCCGGTGGGCAGCTTGGGGTTCTTGCTGGAACGCTCGCGCACTACGCCCTCCACAGAGATGGTGGACTCCTTGTTCAGGCCGTGGATGGCGGCCATCATGTCTTCGGTCTCAATGACCACCTGAGTGGTGCCGTAGAAGTCGCGCAGCACAACGAAAGCAAAGTTGCTGCCCACTTCGCGGACGTTTTCCATCCAGCCAACGATTTTCACCTGCTTGCCGGCATCGCTCAGACGCAGCTGGCCACAGGTATGAGTACGGGATTGCATCATAGTTTAAATCTCCTTTTCAGGTGAATATTTATTGCGGATTGTATAATACAAGGTGGATATTACAAAGGGGAATCACTTTTCCAGAATGACGCAGCCGGCATTTTTCTCGGCAAGGCCGGTGCAGATCCGTGTCAGTGTTTCCTCAAAGCTCAGTTTGGTCTGCTCGCCGGTGACCATGTCTTTGCAGGCCACAACGCCGGCGGCAATTTCGTCATCGCCCAGGAAGACCACGTAGGGGATGCCCAGGTTGTTGGCGTAGTTCATCTTAGCCTTAAACTTCTTCTGCTCGGTATAGAGCTGGGTGCGGATACCGGCGCTGCGAAGCTGGGTGGCCAGGGAAATGGCGGGCGCCAGATCCTCGGTCATGGGCAGAATCAGTACGTCAGCAGGAGAGGTGGGGAGCGCGGGATTCAGCAGACCCTGCTCGCCCAGCACATAAAACAGGCGGGTCAGACCGATGGAGATGCCCACACCGGGCAGCTGGCGATCGGTGTAGTACTCGGCCAGGTTGTCGTAACGGCCGCCGGAGCAGACAGAACCGATTTCGGGATGGTCGAGGAGGGTGGTTTCGTACACGGTGCCGGTGTAGTAGTCGAGGCCACGGGCGATGGTCAGATCCACGGCGAAGTTGGCTTCAGGCACGCCGAAGGCGGCCAGATATTTCACCACGGTGTTCAGCTCGTCCAAACCCTCGTCGAACACTTCGTTGCGGCCGGCATAGTTCTGCAGGGCGGTAAGGACCTCCTGATTGCTGCCGGTAATGGCAATGAACTTGAGGATCTCGTCAGCCTGTGCTTCGGTGAGGGCGATCTCGTCGATGAGCAGCTTGCGGACTTTTTCGGCGCCGATCTTATCCAGTTTATCCACGGTACGCATGATGTCGCCGGACTTGTCTGCCAGTTCCTGCATGGCATAGAAACCATTAAGGATCTTGCGGTTGTTCACGCGGATCTGGAAACGCTTGAGGCCCAGAGCGGTGAAGGTCTGGCAGATGATGGCGGGGATCTCCGCCTCGTTGATGATATCCAGCTTGCCGTCGCCGATGATGTCGATGTCGGCCTGATAAAATTCGCGGAAACGCCCACGCTGGGCGCGCTCGCCGCGATAGACCTTGCCGATCTGGTAACGGCGGAAGGGGAAGCTGAGGTCGTTGTAGTGCAGGGCTACATACTTGGCCAGCGGCACCGTCAGGTCAAAGCGCAGACACAGGTCGGCATCGCCCTTGGTGAAGCGATAGATCTGCTTTTCCGTTTCGCCGCCGCCTTTGGCCAGCAGCACGTCGCTGGATTCAATGACGGGGGTGTCCAGAGGGGTGAAGCCGTAGCGGGAATAGGTGGTGCGCAGGATCTCCATCATCCGTTCCATTTGCTGCTGAGGGGCAGGCAGCAGTTCCATGAAGCCGGAGAGGGTACGCGGGGTCATTTTCGCCATGTGGGATCGCTCCTTTATATGAAGAAATTTCGTGTTTTCGGTTAAAGAGGGGCAAAAAAACGATCTCGTCCCCTGGTTTTGGGACGAGAGCGCAATGCTTCGTGGTGCCACCCAAATTCGGCATCCGGAAAGATGCCCTTTCGTGCTCCGTGATGCGGGGAGCGAGCCGCGGATGTTTCCATCCCCGCTCGGCCGCTGTCTTCATCCTGTCTGCCGCAGCGCGCTTACAGCCAAAGGCGCGCCTCTCTGGGGCGGTGTGTCAGAATTACTCCTGCGACGTCATCGCGGTAATTACCATCGTAGATTGTATGCGGTTTTCCGCCAAAAGTCAAGTGGTGAAGGGGCGGGGTTTGGGATTGACGATGCTGCGCCAATCCAGATCGCCCCGGGCAAGACCCAGTACCAGCATTTCGGCAGTGGCCAGATTGCTGGCGTAAGGAATATTGTTCTGATCGCACAGACGGAAGATGTAGGCAATATCTTCGTTGGGGGTCTTGGTGTTGGGATCGTCGAAGCATAGCACCAGATCGATTTCGTTATAGGCGATGCGGGCACCAATCTGCTGTCCGCCGCCGTGGGCGAAAGACAGGAAACGGTGTACGCTCAGACCGGTGGCTTCGCTGATCTGCTGGCCGGTGGAAGAAGTGGCGCACAGAGTGTGCTGGGCTAATATGCCGCAATAGGCGGTGCAGAACTGGGTCATCAGCTCTTTTTTGTTGTCATGGGCGAGCAATGCAATATTCATGGGAACCTTCTCCTCTCTTTGAGCTTCGCGCAAAGTCAAATGCGCATCAGGGGAACTTTTTCTCCGCTGAGTCTGCGGGCAATATTTTCATAGGCGCGGGCGGCGTAGAAATTAAAGTCCCGCAGTGCAATGCCGCGGTTGAGTGCGGCAGGAACTTCACTGTCTTCCGGAATGACGCCGATCAAGGGCAGGCCTGCAGTGTCGATGGCGTCATCGATGGTGGTGTGCAGCGCTTTGAGCATCTTTTTCTGCACGCGGCCCACGGCCAGATGGACGGTGCCCTTGGGGAACTGATGCAGTTCCATTACGGTGCGCTGGGCATCCCGCAGGGCGGAGGTATCGGTGGTAGTGACGACGACTACGCTGTCAGCGCAGAAGGTGGCCAGGCGGAATCCCAGTCCCAGACCGGCGGGAGCATCGATCAGGCAGAAATCGAAATCCTCGCGGATGCTCTCGGCCAGCTGGCGCATCTGGCTTTGACTGACCTCCAGCGCTTCGGCGGTCTGGGGGGCGGTCAGCAGATGGAGCTTGGTGTACTTGCGATGGGTGACGGTTGCCTCTGACAGAGGGCAGCGGCCCTTGGCTACATCGCAGAAATCCATCATGGCGCTGTCACTCAGTCCCAGGGCCAGATCCAGATTGCGTAGCGTGATATCGCAGTCCACGCACAGCGTGCGGTAACCCATTTCGGCCAGAGCGATGCCGACATTGGCAGTAAAGGAGGTTTTTCCCGTGCCGCCCTTGCCGGAAACCACTGCGATGATTTTACCCATAAAGACACCTCGTTTCAAGGGGAAATCCACAAATTACCAAAAATTCGATCAAATGAGGGGGTTTTTCTTAATTCTTGCAAATGCGCGGGGGAAAGCGGTGGGG
>JAZRRQ010000153.1:0-5913 GCA_045650885.1 Vescimonas sp.
CCTGGGCGAAGACGCCAAGATCCTCTCCCAGACGCTGGATAAGGCGGCACAGGCTGTCAGCGCCGTGATCGCCCAGGGCCCGCAAAAGGCCATGAATCAGTTCAACGGATAATTCCGGCTGATCACACATACGATTCGGATGGAGCACCTCCCCCGCCTGTGGGCTGGGGCGGCGCTGCATCCTGCCTGCATTTATGAAAAGGAGGTGTACCGATGAACGGATTGCTGAAAAAGCTGCTGCAGCTCAGTGAGCTGCGGGAAATGACAGAGCAGATCGAAGCCGCTCAATGTCCCGCACTGGTGACCGGTTTGGGTCCGGTACACCGCGCCCAGGCCGCTGCTGCCGCAGCGCACACCACAGGACGCCCCCTTTTGATGCTGTGTGCCGACGAGCGGGAATGTCAGCGTATGGCAGCAGATCTCCACATCTTGCTGGAATGCGAAGCGGTGATTCTGCCCGCCCGGGAGATCCGGCTTCACACCATCACCGCTGCCAGCCGCCAGTGGGAATACCGGCGTCTGGAGGCACTGTATCGGTTGACCAAAGGCAACTGCCCCGTGGTGGTCACCACGCCCGAGGCGCTGATCCAGCGCTCCATCCCGCCCCAGATTCTGCAGCAGTCGACTCTCACCCTCTGCGTGGGCGGACAGTATGACACCGCACAACTGGTGCGCCGCCTGATTGCGGCCGGTTACTGCCGCTGCGAAACGGTGGAGGGCCCCGGTCAGTTTGCCCTGCGCGGCGGTATTCTGGATGTGTTTTCTCCCGGCAGCGAACACGCTGTCCGCTGTGAGTTTTTTGACGACGAAATTGACGCCATGGGCGCTTTCGACACCGGCACACAGCGGCGCATCTATAACTGCGACAGTGCACTGATTCTCCCGGCCGGCGAGGTGCTGCCCTATCACAGCGACGAGAGCGCCGAAAAGGCAGCCGTCCGTCTGGAAGCCGCGGCCGGGAAGCTGAGCCGCAAAAACGGCACAGAAGTTCTGTGCCGCACACTGCTCAGTGATGCCGAAGCACTGCGCCGCGGCGCCGCCGCCCATGACGAGCGGTATCTGGCAGCCATCTACGACCAGCGCACCTGTGGACTGGACTATCTGGCAGACAATGCGCTGATCTGCGTCAGCGAGAGCAGCCGGGTCAGCGAAGCGCTGCGCGGCTGGCTTTGGCAGCTGAAAGAAGATCTCACTTCCGCCACGGAAAGCGGCCGCCTGTGGGGCGAAGTGTGCGATCCGGCACTGAGCGAGGCGGAATTTGTCGAGCGGTTGGCTCAGTTCCCCGTGGTGCAGATGGAGAGTCTGCCTACCAGCCGCTACCTTTTATCCCCCAAGTCACTGCTGCACGTCAACGCCAAGCAGCTGTCCAGCTACGGCGGTTCACTGGACACCGCCGCCACTGACATGGTCCATTATCTCACCGCCGGCTACGGCGTGCTGGTGCTGTGCGGCGGCAAAGTCCGCGCAGAAAACCTGCACAACCTGCTGCGGGAGCGGAAAATCGCCAGTTCTGTGCAGTTCGATGGCGACGCCATGCCCGCAAAGGGTGAGGTCATTATCTCCCTCGGTTCCCTGAGCGCCGGCAGCGAATATCCCGGATTAAAACTGGCCATTCTGACGGAAGGTCAGCTGACCACGTCACTCTCAGGCAAAAAGAAACCGGCACGTCACGCAAAAGACAGTTCGCGCCAGAAACTGCAGTCCTATGCCGATCTCACCCCCGGCGATCTGGTGGTGCATGTGCACCACGGCATTGGCCGCTTTGTGGGCATGATCCGCATGCCGGTGGACGGCGTAGAGAAAGACTATATCAAAATCGCTTACGCCGGCAGCGACAGCCTGTATGTGCCCGCCACCTCTTTGGATTTGGTGAGCAAGTATATCGGCGGCGGCGAGGAAAATGAGCGCACCAAGCTCAACAAACTGGGCGGCACTGAGTGGAGCCGCACCACCAAGAAAGCCAAAGCCGCAGCCGAGGATCTGGCAAAGGGGCTCATCGAGCTCTATGCACAGCGCCAGCGGCTGGGTGGTTTCGCCTTCTCTCCCGACTCGCCCTGGCAGCGGGAGTTTGAAGATGACTTTGATTATACCGAAACCGACGACCAGCTGCGCGCCATTGCCGAGATCAAGGCCGACATGGAAAAAGCCATCCCCATGGATCGGCTTCTGTGCGGTGATGTGGGCTACGGCAAGACGGAAGTGGCGCTGCGGGCTGTGATGAAATGTATTCTTGACGGCAAGCAGGCCGCCATTCTGGTGCCCACTACCGTTCTGGCGCAGCAGCACTACGCCACCGCCACCAACCGCTTCCGCAGCTTCCCCGTGACGGTGGAAGTGCTCAGCCGCTTCCGCAGTCCCAAGCAGATCAAAGACGTGCTGGAGCGCACACGGCAGGGCAGGGTGGATCTGCTGATCGGCACCCACAAGCTGCTGCAGAAAAATGTGGAGTTCAAGGATTTGGGCCTGCTGATCATCGACGAAGAGCAGCGTTTCGGCGTCAAGCACAAGGAGAATCTGCGCGAGCGGGTTCGCCAGGTGGACACGCTGACGCTCTCCGCTACGCCCATTCCCCGCACGCTGAATATGGCGCTCTCCGGTATCCGGGATATGAGCACCATTGAAGAGCCGCCTCACAACCGCCAGAGTGTACAGACTTATGTGCTGGAACACGACTGGGGTCTGATCGGCGAGGCCATGCACCGCGAGATCTCCCGTGGCGGTCAGGTATATTTCCTGCACAACCGGGTGGAAAACATTGAATCCACCGCCGGGCGCATCCGTCAGCTGCTGGGCGAGGATACCACCGTGGCCATCGCCCACGGCAAAATGTCGGAGGCCGAGCTGAGCCGGGTGATGCAGCAGATGACCGACGGCGAAGTACAGGTTCTGGTATGCACCACCATTATCGAGACCGGCATCGATATCCCCAACGTAAACACACTCATCATCGAGGATGCCGACCGGCTGGGTCTGGCACAGCTGCACCAGATCCGCGGCCGGATCGGGCGCAGCGCACGCCGCGCTTACGCCTATCTCACCTATCGTCCCGGCAAAGTGCTCACCGAAGTGGCCGCCAAACGCCTCACCGCTATCCGCGAATATGTGGATTTCGGCTCCGGTTTCCGCATCGCCATGCGGGATCTGGAGATCCGCGGTGCCGGCAATCTGCTGGGCCCGGAGCAGTCCGGCTATATGATGAGCGTGGGCTACGACATGTACCTCCAGCTCCTCAATGATGCGGTGCTGGAACAGCAGGGAAGAGGCCGCGAAGTGCGGCGCGACTGCTCCGCCGACCTGACGGTTTCGGCTCACATCCCCGACCGGTATGTCTCCGGCGCCGAACAGCGAATGGATCTTTATCGCCGCATTGCTGCCATCCGAACCGCCGAGGACTCGGGCGAGTTGCTGGATGAAATGATGGACCGCTTCGGCGACCCGCCCCGCGCTGTACTGGCGCTGCTGGACGTGGCACTGCTGCGTGCTGCTGCTGCCGCCGAGGGAATCTGCGACATTACGCAGCGTGGCGCACAGGTGGTTTTCACCTTTACCGATGCCGTGGACGTACCCAGTGTGATGGCCGTCTGCTCCCAGAGCGGTTGGCGTCAACGCCTGCTGCTCAGTGCCGGCGAAACACCCAAGCTGACACTGCGTTTGCAGCCGAAGGAAAACGCATTGGAATCCGCCGCCAAACTGGTGGAGGATCTGGCGCTCAAGCACAAGGAACTGTCCGCCGCAGAGGCCGCGAAGTAACTGCCCCGTAACACAATTTTCCACACGAAAGGATTTCGTCACCATGTTCAAACGACTCGTCTCCATGCTGGTTATTACCACTCTGCTGGTCGGCTCCGTTGCTTTATATTACCGCCAAAACGGCACCCGCTCCGGCGGCGTCTTTCACGATGCTTCCGGTATCCGACCCGATGCCGTTGTCATGCGCGTCAACGGTGATGCCGTCACCGCCGAGGAGTATTTCTATTGGCTGGACTCCGTTTGCGAGTATCTGGCTTCTTATGTAGGCGGCGCGCCGGACTTTGAGGCCGCCGTCACCGAAACGATGACCCTCGGCCAGTTTGCCAAGGAGGATGCGGCCCACACCGCCATTCTCTACGCCGTCGTGCGCCAGATGGCCCGCGAGTACGGCTTCACCCTCGCTGCCGAAGACGTGACTGCGCTGGAGGCGCAGCTGGCGCAATATGTGAGTTATTACGGTGACTATGAAACGTATCTGCAGCAGCTGCAGCTGCTGGGACTGTCCCCTGAGATGCTGCGCAGCATTGAGGAGGTCCCCTACCTCTATAACCGCATGTTTCTGGACTACTCCGATCCGGCCGGTAAGCTGTACCCCGGTGAGGATGCACTGCGGACATACGCCGATGAAAACGGCTTTGTGACGGCACAGCTCCTCTATTTCCCCACAACGGGGCTGACCGAGTCCGAGCTGTCCGACATGAAGAAGAAAGCCGCCGATTATGCCGCTCAGCTGCAATCGGCAACTGACAAACTGTCCACCTACGAAGCCCTGGCAACGCAGCTGGGCCTGACTGTCAGCGCCGGCGGCCTTACGTTCAGTGCTGCCGACGCCGATGGCGCTGTACACAAGGCCACAGCCGCACTGGGTGTCGGAGAGGTCAGTTCTGTCATCGAAGGGGGCAGCGGATATTACGTTGCCCTGCGCATGGGGACGAATTATACCGTTTTGACAGAAGATCTTTTCAATATTTACTTGCAGGATCGGCAAGATAGTGCTAAAGTAGATTACAGCGATAAATTCTTTGAGCAGCTTGATGCCGGCGATTTCTACGTAGCGCTGCTGGACGCCCGCGCTTCTCTGATGGAGCTGTTTTCCAGCGCAGCGAAATAACGGACAAGCTCTTTACACGTTTAAAAATTAGCTGTGACGACGCAATCACAGCGGTTTTTGATAGAATAATTTTTTGTAGGAGGAATTCTTTCATGAAAGACCTGTATGTCGTCAATTGCTGCAGAACTGCCGTTGGTTCTTTTGGCGGTTCTCTGAAGAACACCCCTGCCGCCGATCTGGGCGCCATCGTGGTGAAGGAAGCCCTGAACCGCGCCAACGTTCCCGCCGAGGCCGTGGATGAGGTCATGTTCGGCTGCGTGCTGACCGCCGGTCTGGGCCAGAACGTCGCCCGCCAGGTTGCCGTCAAGGCTGGTATCCCCTATTCCGTTCCCGCCTACACCGTCGGCATGGTCTGCGGTTCCGGCATGAAGTCCCTGATCGAAGGCGCCCGTTCCATTCTGGCCGGCGACGCTGACGTGGTGGTCTGCGGCGGTACCGAGAACATGAGCCTGGCTCCCTACGCCGTTCCCTCCGGTCGCTACGGCGCCCGCATGGGTCACACCAAGATGATCGACACCATGATCCAGGACGGTCTGTGGGATGCTTACAACAACTATCACATGGGCACCACTGCTGAGAACATCAACGACATCTGGGGCATCACCCGTGCCGAGCAGGACGCCTTTGCTGCCAACTCCCAGCAGAAGGCCGAGGCCGCTCAGGCTGCCGGCCGCTTCGATGACGAGATCGTTCCCGTCATGATCAAGGTCAAGAAGGACATGGTTCCCTTCGCCAAGGATGAGTATCCCAAGGCCGGTGTTACCGCTGAAGGTATCGCCAAGCTGCGCGGCGCTTTCCCCGTGGGCCCCGAGTCCCCCAACCCCAACGTCGTCCACACCTTTGAGGTGACCGGCGCTCAGGAGACCGATGACAAGGGTCAGCCCCGCGCCACCGCCGCCAACGCTTCCGGTATCAACGACGGCGCTGCCGCCATCATTGTGGCTTCCGCTGAGGCCGTTGCCAAGTACAACCTCAAGCCTATGGCCAAGCTGATCGGCTGGGGCCAGGGCGGTGTGGATCCCAAGATCATGGGCGTGGGTCCCGTTGCCGCT
>JAZRRQ010000154.1:0-6659 GCA_045650885.1 Vescimonas sp.
TGAGGAGCTGCAGGCGGTGGCCGAGTCTATGGACGCAGTGGCGGCGCTGGCCTTCCTCAACCGGGAACTGTTCACCATGATCGATAACCGCATCCCGCTGGAGCTTTTGAGCCGTCTTTTGTCCAGCCAGCTGGTGACCCACGGCGAAAAGCACCTCCTCGACCGCGACCGCCCCTACTTCCGCCTGCTGCACCGCATCGTCCGCCGCGGCCAGGAAAAGGGCGAGCTGCGATCCGACATCACCGCCAACGAGATCGTCAAAGGCTACGCCATGTTCGCGCGCGCCTTGATGTACGACTGGTGCCTGGTGGGCGGCGAATACGCCCTGGGCAAGTACGCCGCCGACATGATGCCCACCTTTTTGGAGGGCTACCGCGCGGGACGGTAAAAATATTTTTTCGGCATAATTTCGTTTCTAAAAATCGTTCAGTTAAAAACTGAGTATTTTCAAGGGTTACAGAGATTTTTATGAAACGCCGTACAGAATTCGTTCTGTACGCCGTTCTCTATTTACACCCCCGGAAAACTGTGCTATACTTACCTACGTCAAAAGCCCCGTGGGGGGCGAGAAAGTTAGGAGAGACCAATTATGAACGTTGAAATGATCGTCTTTGTCGTATATCTGGTTTTCATGCTGGGTATCGGTATTTATTTCTTCCTGCATGCCAAGGACGGCGGCGATAAGGCCTATTTCCTGGGCGGCCGCCAGATGGGTCCCTGGGTGTCGGCTCTGTCTGCCGGCGCTTCCGATATGAGCGCATGGGTGCTGATGGGTCTGCCCGCCTCCATCTACGCCGCCGGTATCGGCCAGGCGTGGATCGCCATCGGTCTGGGCATCGGTTATGCCGTCAGCTGGCTGGTGGAAGCGCCCCGTCTGCGCAGCTTCTCCGTGGTGGCCCACGACTCCATCACCATTCCCCAGTACCTGACCAACCGCTTCCTCAGCAAGAGTAAGCTGCTGCAGATCATCTGCGCCGTCATCTTCCTGGTGGCCTACACCGTCTACGCCGCTTCCTCCATCAAGGCCTGCGGCACGCTGTTCAACGTTGTCACCGGCATCGAGACCACCAAGGCTATGTATCTGGCCGCTGCCATCATCATTTCCTATACCTTCCTGGGCGGCTTCAACGCTGTGTGCTGGACCGACTTCTTCCAGGGTATGCTGATGCTGGCGGCGCTGCTGGTGGCCCCCATCTTCGCTCTGGCGCTGATCCGCGGCGGTCAGGCTGCCACCACCGTCACCGAGCTGCCTGAGGGTTACTGGAACCTCTTCACCAACTGGAAGGATGTCGTCTCCGGTCTGGGCTGGGGCCTTGGTTACTTCGGTATGCCTCATATCATCGTGCGCTTTATGTCTCTGGAGAGCCAGAAGGCGCTGAAGAAGTCCGCCAAGATCGGTATCTCCTGGACTGTGCTGATCCTCATCTTCTCCGTGGCCTCCGGCTGCGTGGGTCACCTGCTGCTGGGCCAGCTGAGCGACAGCTCCACCGTGTTCATCCAGATGGTGCGCTTCATGTTCCCCGCACTCATCAGCGGTATCCTGCTCTCCGCCATTCTGGCCGCTGCCATGTCCACTGCCGACTCCCAGCTGCTGGCTTCCGCCTCCGCCTTTGCCAGCGATGTGTATAAGCCTGTCATCCGCAAGGGCAACGCCTCCGAGAAGGAGATGCTCTGGGCCGGCCGCTTTGTGGTGCTGGCCATCGCCGTGGTGGCTGTGCTGATTGCCTCCAATCCCAACAGCGGTACCATCATGGGTCTGGTGGAGAACGCCTGGGGCGTGTTCGGCGCTGCCTTCGGCCCCGCCATTCTGCTCAGCCTCTTCTGGAAGCGCTTCACCTTCTCCGGTGCTGTGGCCGGTATTCTGGCCGGCTCCATCGTGGATATCTGCTGGCTGGCATTCCTTAGCTCCACCGGTATCTATGAGATCATCCCCGGTTTCTTCGCCGGTCTCATCGCCGCCGTGGTGGTGTCTCTCGTGAGCGCCAAGCCCTCTGCCGAGGTGGAGGCTCTGTACGACAAGGCCGTTGCCTACGAGGACTGAGAAACAACGCAAATAAAAAAGAGAAGCCGCAAGGCTTCTCTTTTTTTGCATGTAACGCAAGGGCTGCTTTGTGGTCTGTTTTATCCAAACACCCACAGGTGCATGATCAGCGCATTGACCACGCCCACCGTGATGCCGGCCAATACCTGCAGCGGTGTGTGACCCACCAGCTCTTTCAGGTCGATGTCCACAATGTCCTGCTTGAACAGCTTTTCAAACTGCTCGACGATATCGTTGATGACCACCGCCTGCTTGCCGGCCTCCTGCCGCACGCCGGTGGCATCGTGGCAGACGATGATGGCCAGAATGGCGCATACGGCGAACTCAAACGAGCCGCAGCCGCAGCGCAGCGCCGCGAAGACGGCAAGACTCGATACAGTGGCGCTGTGGCCGCTGGGCATGCCGCCGTCACCCACCAGACGCTCCCAATCCAGTTTTTTGGTCACGCAGAAGTTGATGATCACCTTCATCACCTGGGCGATGAACCAGGAAGATGTGCTGGTGATGAGGAATGGATTGGTTACAAGTTCTTTCAGCCAGGTCATAGGGTTGCTCCTTGCATATTTCGCTTATTTTCTCCATTGTATCATAGACTATCTATCTGTGCAAACAAAAAAGAGGGCATTCTTTGAAAATGTCCTCTTTTTCTTTGGAAATTTGTTTAAAATTTCATATATCTTCCGTTTTTTTCATTTTTCCGTCCGCGCAGTCCAGAGCGATCAGCTTGCCGGCCAGCAGAGCGTTGAAGGCTGCGTCCAATGCACAGCCAAAGATCAGTCGTCCGGCCGCTGCGTCAGCGCTCAGCTCCGGCTGCTGTGCGGCCTGCGCCGCCTGCTGCAGCTTGCAGGCGAACTGATCCTGGGTGTGGGCGAATTTTTCGCAGAAGTCGGCATACAATGCCTGTGCCTGCGCCTCGTCCAGTCCTGTGGGCAGCAGTCGCTGGATCTCCGAAATACTCAGCGACAGCTTCAGTGTCAAAATCATTATCAGATATACCGCATGCACCCGGCCGTACTTCTTCTTCACCGGCGGCGGCATCAGCTTCAAGCGCACGTAGTTGTTGATGGTGCTGGCGGTGACGAAACTGTCCTTACCTTCGGCAGGGGCGGGAATAAAGTCCAGATACTGTCCCAGCAGCATCACTACCTGATCCATATACAGTCCGAAATCGGGAATGCTCTCCCACGCCGGCAGGGCGTAATCCGCTGTAAAACGCTCCCACCGCGCCAGTTTTTCCTGCAGCAGTGCCTTGTCGTATGCCATCTGTGCGCCTCCTTGTCGGTCTGTTTTGCTGATTATACCATCTGTTGCCGCATAATGCAACAAAAACGAGATAAAATAACGGTTGACCAAGATGATATAATATGTTATATTAGATAAAAAGATAATACGGACAAGGAGTGATGGCGATGACGGATAAAATCTATCTTTACGGTGACTCTCTTTTGAAGGCCACGGTGCCGGATGAGGATTTCCGCTACCATTTTCATGCCTCGGAGCTGCTGGGTGACCACCCGGAGGTGGTGAGCCGGGCCATGATGGGCGCCACGGTGCGCAAGGGACTGCAGCTGGTGGAGCGGGACACCGCCCGGGGACTGGATGCGCGCTATGCGCTGGTGGGCTACGGCGGCAACGACAGCGACTTTGACTGGCAGGCCATCAGCGATGACCCGGCGGGGGAGCACAAGCCGAAAACGGAGCTGCCGGATTTCGCCCGTATTCTGGGCGAAACGGTGGAGCTGCTGCGCCAAAAAGGGGTGCAGCCCCTGTTGATGACGCTGCCGCCCATCGATGCCGGGCGCTATCTCGATTTCGTCTGCCGCGGCGGAGCGGATAAGGGTCGCATTTTGAGCTGGCTGGGGGACTGCCAGATGATCTACCGCTATCAGGAGCTCTATTCCGACACGGTGGCGGCGGTGGCGGCAGAGCACCATGTGCCCCTCATTCCGGTGCGCCGGGCGTTTTTGTGGGATCAGAACTACTGCCGCATGATCTCACCCGACGGCATCCACCTGAACATGACCGGCTACCGGCGGCTCTTTGACACCATCGGCCAGTGGGCAAGGGAACATCTCCAATAAGAAAAGACCCGGGTTTCTCCCGGGTCTTTTTTTTCGCTCATTCTGCCACGATGACCTCCACGCCCTGCGCGCCAAGGAGATCCAGCGCCGCTTCCGGTGCGCTTGTATCGGTCACCAGCGTGGTGATGCGCTCCATGGGACAGGTAACGCAATGGGCGGTCTGTCCGAATTTGCTGCCGTCGATGACCACGACTACCCGGCCGGAGCGTTCCACAAGGCTGCGTTTGAATCCGAAATTCTCCATGCCGAAGTCCACCACGCCCTGCTGCGCCACCAGTCCGTCGCCGGAGAGGATGGCGGTGTCGATGTGTGAGAAGAAGTTCAGGCACTCCTGCGCCATGAAGCCGGTGTTGATGAGGGTGTCCACCTTTACCGCACCGCCGATGCAGTACACCGCCAGATTTTCGCACATACCCAGCTGGGCGGCGCTGCGCAGCGACCGGGTGATCACCGTCAGACCGCGGCGCTCCTTGAGATAGGGGATCAGTGCCGCCGCCGTGGTGCCGGAATCCAGATACACCGTCTCACCGTCGCCGATCAGGGCGGCAGCTGCGCGGGCGATGGCCTGCTTTTCCGCGCCGTGCTCCGTCAGGCGCACCTGAAAAACCTCCGCCTCGCCGTCGGGCAGACGATCTTCCACCAGCGCTGCGCCGCCGTAGAATTTGCGCACGGTACCCTGCCGCTCCAACTGGCTCAGGTCGCGGCGGATGCTCTCCAGCGACACGCCGAAACGCGCCGCCAAATCCTTGGCGATGACCTTCTTTTCCTGCAGCAATATGGTCATGATCTGTCGGATACGGTCGTTCTGCATGGCCAGCCCTCCCTTTGTGTGGTTGCACAAAGCGTATCATGTTCTGCCAATGTTGTCAACATTTGTGGAGTTTGCGTAAAAACCACAAAAACCACAAAATGGCGTTGACAGCAGGTGGGGGAGAGGACTATACTGGCGTTGAAAAGTTGTGAAAACGGTTGAAAATGTCAAAAACCACAAATTTTGTGGAATCTTTTGCATAAAGGAGACGGTTATGAAAGTCTACTTCGTCCGCCACGGACAGAGCGAGGGCAACCGGCTGAACCTGCACTGCGGCTGGTCCAACACTCCGTTGTCGGAGCTGGGTCACCGACAGGCCAAGGCTGCCAATGCCTATTTGAAGGATATTCCCTTTGACCGCATCTATTGCAGCGACCTGCCCCGCGCCAGAGAGACGGCGGCCGACGCGCTGCCGGGCTGCCAGCCCATTTACAGCGATAAGCTCCGCGAGATCGGTGTGGGACATCTGGCTGACAACCGGGTGGTGGATGTGGCGGCAAAATACGGCGCCCCCTATTGGGAGCATGTCAAGCAGCAGGACTTCTCCGCCTATGGCGGCGAGACGCAGGCGCAGATGCGTGCGCGGCTCAAGAGCTTTTTCACCGATGAGCTGGAGCAGCTCACCGGCTGCGAACACGTGGCGGTTTTCGGCCACGAGGGTACGGTGCATCAGATTTTCAACCACGCGGTGGGTTACGACGTGCTGCTGGAGCATTTGCAGGTGGACAACGCCTCCGTCACCGTCTTCTCCTATGAGGACGGCTGCTGGAAGCTTTTGAAGTGGAACCATACCGGTGCGCTGTGAGTGCCGGAGATAAAGGAGAAATGATTATGGAAAAGAAGAACATTGCCATTCTCGGCGGCGGCAACGGCGCCCATACCATGGCCGCTGACCTTGCCATGCGCGGCTACCGCGTGCGGATGTATGAAGATGCCGCCTTTATCGGCCGCCTGAGCGTGCTGCGCGATACTCTGACCATCCGCTGCAGCGGTGTATTGAACGGTGCAGGCAAAATCGACAAGCTCACCGACGATATGGCCGATGCCATCGACGGCGCCGATTATATCGCCGTTGTCACCCCCTCCACCGCCCACACCGCCGTGGCGCACAAGCTCAAGGGTCTGGTGAAGAAGGAGCAGGTGATCCTCATCTATCCCGGCGGCTTCGGTGCCCTGGAGTTCAAGCGCGTGCTGGGCGAGGAGTGCCCTGTCATTGTGCAGACCAACAACCTGCCCTACGACACCCGTCTTAACGGCCCTGCCTCCGTCTACTGCAGCGGCATGAGCCCCGTCAGTGTGGCCCTTTTCCCGGCGGACGCCGACCGCGCGGTGTTGGAAGACGTGATGGACATCTCCCCCTATGACCGCATTTACGAGGATGTGCTGGAGAGCGATCTGTCTCTGGTGAACCCCTCCGTCCACTCCGGCCCGTGCCTGATCAACATCGGCGCCATCGAGCAGCAGGCGCTGCGGGGCCAGTTCTGCATGTATGAGCACTTCACTTTCGGCGCGGCCAAGATCGACTGGGCCATCGATGCCGAGCGCAAGGCTGTGGGCGCCGCCTTTGGCTATCATCTGACGCCTCTGGAGGACTTCTGCGAGCCTAAGGGCGAGCTGAAGTGGCAGGATATCTATCAGAAGATGCACGGCGCACCGGAGCTGACCCCCATCACTGGCCCCGACAGCATCTGGAACCGCTATCTCACCGAGGATTGCCGCAACGGTC
>JAZRRQ010000155.1:0-10649 GCA_045650885.1 Vescimonas sp.
TTGTCTTCCTCAGCCCGCTTGGCCTCCGACTTCGCTGCCGCTCCCTCCTTCAAGGAAAAGGACCGGGATCTGATTGCCTGGTACAAGCGGGAGCTGACCAAGTACCCCATCGAAGTGAAGCTGAACACCGAGGTCACCGACATCGCCTCTCTGGGCGCTGACGAGATCATCGTCGCCACCGGCTCCAAGGCCAACCGGATCCCCGTACCCGGCGTGGACAAGGCCATTCAGGCTGTGGACTTCCTGCTGGGTAAGGCAGAGGTCGGTGAAAAGGTCACCATCATCGGCGGCGGCCTCACCGGCTGTGAAATCGCCTACGAGCTGTACCTCCAGGGCAAAAAGCCCACCATCATCGAGATGCAGGACGATCTGATCGTCACCCCCGGCATCTGCCTGGCTAACACTTCCTTCCTGCGTGACTTCTTCAACGCCAACAAGGTGGCCGTCCATACCGAGACGAAGCTGTGCGCCATCGAGGACGACGGCGTGCTGGTGCAGGACAAGAACGGCGTGCAGTTCAAGATTGCAGCCGACAACGTGATCCTCTCCACCGGCTACAAGAGCAACCCCCTGTTTGAAAAGAAGAGCAACATCTACCATGTGGGTGACTGCTCCAAGGTGGGCAACCTGCGCTCCGTCATCTGGCAGGCATGGGATGTGTGCATGAAGATCTGATGAAAGGAAACTGTGCCTATGAAACGGATTCTTTCCCTTTTGTTGAGTCTGCTGCTGGTGTCCTCTCTGCTGACCGCCTGTGGCGAGAAACAGCCCACCAACAAAAAAACAGAGTTTGACGAGAGCAATATCGTGCTGCAGTTCGGCGCCCTGTCGGATATCCACATCGGCCGCGGCGGCGGCGGCATCGGCATCAACACCGTGCTGTGGGCCAAGGACGCCTATAAGACGCTGCGCGATGTCGCGCTGCAGTATAACGACAAGGGACTGGATGCCGTGCTGGTGTCCGGCGACCTGACCGACAACGGAACGCCTGAACAGGCGGAGGAATTTGCCGACATCTATGAGACCGTGTTTGACCCCAAGGAAGTGCCTCTGATCTTCTCTTTGGGCAACCACGACGTGAACGTGGGTTCCAGCTATAATAAGGCTGACATGGACTTTGAGCAGTTCTATGCCGCTATGGGTCAGGAATACCGCCAGTACGAGAAGGATTCCGACCTTGCCAACGCCGGCGTCCACCAGATCGTGAACGGATATCACTTCCTTGCCCTCAACCCCATCGATGAGACGTACCGCAACTCGCTGGCCAACAGTGCCAACTACGCCAAGGAGACCAAGGAGTGGCTGGACAAGACGCTGGCGAAGATTACCCGCCAGAACCCCAACCAGTATGTCTTCATTTCCACCCACCCTATTATGTACGGCATGGCCTACGGCGGTGAGCATACCTATACCACCACTGCCTGGTTCACCCGTGAGCTCAACGAGATCCTCAAGAAGTATCCCCAGGTCGTGATCTTCGGCGGCCATGTCCATTTCCCCATCAGCAGTGATACCTCCATCATGCAGGACGGCTTCACCTCTTTGCAGTGCGGCTCTGTCAACTACATGAGCAACGAGGACGGTGAGTACCGCGACTCCAACTCCGATGTCAGCCTCGTGGATCGCGAGACGGTCCACAGCGGCTATCTGGTGCAGGTGGACGGCAACAACAACGTCCGTATCCTGCGCATGAGCTTCAGCTATAAGAATGAGATCAAGTATCCCTTCGTGCTGCAGGCTCCTCAGGCTGACGGCTCCCACCTCCTCGACTACGGCTGGGATCGCGGCAGCAGCGAGAAGAATGAAGCTCCCGTCCTGTCCGCCGACGCCATCTCCATCGTCGATAACAGCGCCGAAAAGGCAGTGGGCGAGAAGGTGACCCCCCGTCTGACCTTCAAGGCCGGTACCGATGACGATCAGATCCACGCCTACGCCGTGTCCGTCCGTGACGACCGCGGCTATCTGATGGAGACCCAGCGCGTGCTGGCTGACTTTTATAAGGTCAGGCAGCCCGATCAGATGAAGGATTCGTGGAGCTTTACGCTGACGGGCAAGTACTATAAGGGTGAGACGTACGAGATCATGCTGGTGGCCGCCGACGATTGGGGCGTTGCCAGTAACGTCGTTACGTACATCTACCAGCCTTGAGGCAGAAAGGAGACAGACCTATGAAACGCGTATTGACTTTCCTCCTCAGTGTCTTGATGCTGGCATCCCTGCTGACCGCCTGCGGCGAGAGCAGCAGCTATCAGCCTCCCCACGAAACCAATCCCTTTGACGAAAGCAACATTGTCCTGCAGTTCGGCGCCGTGTCCGATATCCACGTCGGCCGCAGCGGTGACGGTATCTACACCAATCAGTGGACCACCGATGCCTACGAGATGCTGCGGGATCTGGCCGCTCAGTACAGCGCTGACGGCCTGAGCGCCATGCTGGTAGCCGGTGACCTGACCGACAACGGCAACGACCAGCAGATCCGCGATTTTGCCAAGCTCTATGAGCAGGTCTTTGACCCGACGAAAGTGCCCCTCATTTTCTCTCTGAGCAACCACGATGTGAACGTGGGTTCCTCCTACTGCCTGGAAGGCCAGGATTTTGAGGGCTTCTACGAGCAGCTGGGCAGCAAGTACCGCCAGTATGAGTCCGATTCCCGTCTGGATATCGGCTGCGTCCACCAGATCGTGGACGGCTTCCACTTCCTCAGCATCAATCCGCTGGACGAGGGCTACCGCAACGTACTGCTCAACAGCGTCATGTACGCTCAAGAGGCCAAGGAGTGGCTGAATACCACCATGGCCAAGATCACCGCGGAGAATCCCGATCAGTATGTCTTCGTCAATACCCATCCCATCATGTACGGCATGGCCTACGGCGGTGAGCATACCTACACCACCACCGGCTGGTTCACCCGTGAGATCCCCGATATCCTCAAGGACTATCCTCAGGCAGTGGTCTTTGGCGGCCACGTCCATTTCCCCATCCACAGTGACCTGTCCATCATGCAGACTACCTTCACATCCCTCCAGTGCGGCTCTGTGAACTACATGAGCGTGGAGGACGGCGAGTACCGCGATATGAACACCAAGGTCAGCCTCATCGACCGCGAGCTGGTCCATAACGGCTATCTGGTGCAGGTGGACGGCAGCGGTAATGTCCGCGTCATCCGTCTGGACTTTGGCCAAAAGGCTGAGATCAAGTACCCCTTCGTACTCAAGGCTCCCCAGGCTGACGGCTCCCATCTGCTGGACTACGGCTGGGACCGCGGCGAGAGCGCCAAGAACAAGGCTCCTGTTCTGCCTGAGGACGCCATCTCCGTGAAGGATAACGCCAAGGGCAAGGCACCCGGCGAGAAGGTGACCGTGACGCTGACCTTCAAAGCCGGTACTGACGACGATCAGATCCATGCCTACGCTGTTACCACTCGCAACAGCAGCGGAAAGGTGGTGGAGATCCAGCGCGTGCTGGCCGACTTCTATCTGGTGAAGGACCGCAGCGAGATGAAGAGCGAGTGGAGCTTTGAGCTTACCGGCAAGTATCTCAAGGGCGAGACCTACGAGATCATGCTGATGGCCGCCGACGACTGGGGCGTTGCCAGCAACATTGTCAAATATACCTACCAGCCTTAAAAGAAAGGATGAATAAACCATGATCCTGACTCCCGAACAGCAGGCCATTTTGAACGGCTCCCAGGGCGAGACTATGGCAAAGGTCATGAAGACCCTTGTCATGTACGGTGAGACCTTCGGCGCAGAGAAGATGGTTTCTGTCACCAGCGAATATAACCATCTGGTTACCTCCTTCGGTCTGAAGATGATGAAACCCATCTTCGATCTCATGCAGCAGCTCATCGATGCCGGCGCTGTCAGCCAGCAGAAGTTCTCCGTGGACCCCCGTCCCGTTGACAAGAATGTGCCTGCCAACTTCCTGCAGAACCTGATCTTCAACAAGATTATGTACGCCACGCAGGAATCCTATGAAGAGCAGCTCAAGGCTCTGGGCCTGATGAATGAGGATCCGTTCACCTGCGCCTGCTACCTCGACCAGATGGGCAACAAGCCGAAAAAGGGCGAGATCCTCAGCTGGGCCGAATCCAGCGCCGTGGTGTATGCCAACAGCGTGCTGGGTGCCCGCTGCAACCGCAACTCCGGCATCATGGACATCATGGGCTCCATCGCCGGCTGTGTGCCTTGCTTCGGCCTGCTGACCGATGAGGGCCGCAAGGCCACCTGGGTGGTGGAGATCCGCACCACCAAGAAGCCCGAGGCACAGCTGCTGGGCAGCGCCATCGGTATGAAGGTCATGGAAGACGTACCCTATGTGGTGGGTCTGGACCAGTGGCTGGGTACCGAGCTCAATGACGCCGCCTGCGCCTATCTCAAGGACTTCGGTGCCGCCACCGCTTCCAACGGCGCGGTGGGTCTGTACCATATCGAAAACCTGACCCCCGAGGCGGTGGAGCAGGGCCGTGCGCTGGTGAAAGAGGGCGCACAGGTCTACGTCATCGACGATGCCGAGCTCCAGCGTGTGCAGGATAACTATCCCGTCATGTGGAAGAAGGCCGACGCGAGCCCCAAGCTGTGCTTCGTGGGCTGCCCCCATATGAGCCTGCAGCAGCTTAAGGACTGGACTGTGGCTGTGGAAGAGGGTCTGAAGGCAAGCGGCAACAAGAAGGTGCTCATCCCCACCGTCTTCACCACCGCCCCTGCCGTGAAGAAGGAGTTTGAAAAGACGGAATACGCCGCCCGTTTGGCTGCTACCGGCGTGGTGCTCAGCTACATCTGCCCGCTGATGTATATGAATAACCCTCTGTGCGGCAAGATGCCCGTCATCACCTGCTCCAATAAGCTGCGCACTTATACCACCGCCCGCTATTACCGCGAGGAGGAGATCCTCGCCCAGATCACGAAGGGAGGCAACTGAACATGAGAGAATTCAAGGGCCGCATCGTCGCTCCCGGCACCGTCACCGCCCCCGCTCTGGTGTCTCACGGTGGTCTCAATACGCTGGCCTCCTTCCAGAAGGCGCTGCAGTTCGGCGATAAGAAGGCCACCTGCGGCGATCAGAATAACCCCGACCTGTACGGCAAGGAAATGCTGGGTAAGGCGCTGTGCCTGCCCCAGACCATTGGCTCCACCACCGGCGGTCTGGTGCTCTACTGCGCCTGCGCCATGGAACGCCGCCCTGCCTGCATGCTGTTCTCCAAGCCCATCGACTCTCTGGCCGCCGCCGGCTCCATCCTTGCCAGCGTCTGGCTGGAGGGTGAGCAGATGCCCGTGGTGGACTCTCTGGGCGAAGAGTTCCTCAGCTATGTCAAAGAGGGCATGAGCATCACCGTCCGCGATGACGGCACCGTCTGCGTGGACTGATCGTTTCATCTAAAAAAGACCGACCGGAATTTCCGGCCGGTCTTTTTTTTGCGCAGAGAAGCCCGATCCGCCCCCTGCGGATTCTGCCGATGGCCATCATAGGGTCGGGCAGGAGAGAAAGAGGCCTATATTTCAGGGCGCTGCGGCAGCAAAAAGAGGAGCAGGGGCAATACCACATTTGCACCAAAAACGCTCTTTTTACAAAACGCGCGGCAGGGACGAAAACGTTTGACGGAGCTGCCCCGTGCAAGGGGGTCAAGGGACCATCGGTCCCTTGCGGCGTTTCTTTTCCTCTTTTCTTTCCGCTGGTGGAAAGAAAAGAGGCCGCCGGAGGCTCCGTATCTTCCGGTAGACTCTGCCGAAACCATTGCCGTCAGGCCGAGGCTGACAGAACAAGGCGGCATTGATGCAGCAAGTCCGAGCGTGTAAACGGGGTGCTGCAGCGTGCCATTTTCGGGGCGATGAGGACGTCCGCCCCCTGCGGATTCTGCCGATTTCCATCATAGGGTCGGGCATTGCCCGCTGCGAAAAACCATTGTCCGGTCTTTTTTTTGCGCATTTTTTCCATACAGCAGGGCAAACTATGGAAAACGTTGCATAGCGGAGGAAGAAACAGATGAAAAAATCTTTAGCATTGGCCCTTGTGCTGGTCTGCCTTATGCTGACCGGCTGCTCCGGTACCACCGTCATCTATCAGGAAGTCCAGCAGCCTGATACGCCCCAGCCGGTGACGCCGCCTGAGAACGGCGGACAAAGCGGGCTCAAGACGGGTCTTGCCATCATCGCCGACACCACCGACAGCCAAAGCGGCGCAGCCGCCTATGATGTGACAGTGGCGGCGGTGCTGGTGGATGATACGGACGTCATCCGCGCCTGCGTGCTCGACGGCGTGGCGGCCCGGCTGACCTTTGATGAAACCGGCGCTGTGACAGGTGATCTCACCGAACCCATCGGTACGCGGCAGGAGGAAAACGCTGTCTGGCTGCGCCGTGCAGAGGTACTCTCCCGCGCGGCTGTGGGCAAAACGCTGCGCCAGCTGCGCACGGCGGGGGAGTGGGATGAACGACTGTTTGCCGCCGTGGAAAAAGCGGTGGCCAACACCCGCCATCTGGGGGCGCAGGAAGGGGACGAACTGCGTCTTGCCGTCCTTGCCGACCTCTCCGACAGCTCCGGCGCCACCGGGGAGGCACCGGGTCGGGCGCGTCTGGGCTGCGATGCGGCAGCGCTGACGTTGCAAGGGGAGACCATCACCGCCTGTACCATCGACAGCGTGCAGGCAGACGTGTCGTTTGACGCCATGGGTACCATCACCGGCGAGCTGAGCGGTGATGTGCCCACCAAGACGGAGCTGGGCGATGCTTACGGCATGAAGGCCTATGGCGGAGCAAAATATGAGTGGTACGAGCAGGCGGCCAACTTCTCGGCCTATGCTGTGGGCAAAACGGCGGCGGAGATTCTGACGCTGCCCCTGCAGGAGGGCAAGCCTGCCGATGCCGAGCTTTCCACGACCGTCACCATCTCCGTCACGCCGTTTCAGGCGCTGGTGGCCAAGGCCTGCGGCCTGACATGAGGGGCGGTGCGATGAAAGGTCACTTTTTCGGCGGTGTGCATCCCACCGGCTATAAGGAACTCTCCCAAAACAGCACCATCGTGGACGTCAACCCCCAAGAGGTGACCATTGCCCTGCGCCAGCATATCGGCGTGGCCTGCACGCCGCAGGTCAAGGTGGGGGATCGGGTGCTGGCAGGCCAGATGATCGGCGACGGAGAGGGTCTGTGCGTCCCCGTTCACGCATCCGTGTCCGGTACCGTCTGCGCCATCGAGCCGCGCCCCCATGTGGGCGGAGGGATGGTGACGTCCATCGTGATCCAAAATGACGGCAAGGGAGAAGCGGTCCGCTGCGTGCCAACGGTCAGCCGGGAGCCGGAGGAGCTGCTGCAGTGCATCCACCGCTCCGGTGTTGTGGGTATGGGCGGCGCGGCCTTTCCCGGCAGCGTGAAGGCCATGTCCGCCATGGGTAAGGCGCAGGTGCTCATTGCCAACGGCTGCGAGTGTGAGCCGTATATTACCTGTGACGATGCGCTGCTGACCACCGAGCCGCGCCGTGTGCTGCGGGGACTGGAACTGCTGCGCCATATTCTCCGTCCGCAGCGCACCGTTCTGGCGGTGGAGGACAACAAGAATACCGCCATCGAGGGTCTGCGGCGCTGCATGGCGGATTTTCCGCAGATCGAACTGGCGATACTGCCCACCCGCTATCCTCAGGGATCGGAAAAGCAGCTGATCCTGGCGCTGACGGGACGGGAGGTGCCGGCCGGTCAGCTGCCCATTACGGCTGGCTGCGCCGTGTTCAATGTCTCCTCCTGCGCCGCCGTGTGCAGCGCCGTGGAGGAAGGCCAGCCGGTGATACGCCGTATCGTCACGGTGACGGGACAGGCGGTGGCGCGGCCGGGCAATTACCGCGTGCCCATCGGCACCACCTTCCGCGATCTGATCCGCGCCGCCGGCGGACTGCTGGTCAATACCCAAAAGGTCATCAGCGGCGGACCCATGATGGGGAAGACCCAGACGGATCTGAATGTCAGCGTGGTGAAGGCCACCAACTGCGTGCTGTGCCTGCCTCATCAGGCTCAGGAGGACGGCGTGCGCTGCATCCGCTGCGGGCGGTGTGTGGCGGTCTGTCCCATGCATCTGCAGCCGCTGCATCTGTTCGGCTATCGTGCCGACAGGGGGGAGCTGAAACGGCTGCGTCTGGGTGACTGCATTGAGTGCGGATGCTGCAGCTATATCTGCCCGGCACGGCTGCCGCTGACCCGGCAGTTCCGGGAATCGAAACAACTGCTCAAGGAGGAGTCGAGATGAAACTGACGCACAGCGCTGCGCCCCATATCCGCAGTCCCATCGCCGCAGCGCAGCTGATGGGCGCGGTGCTGCTGGCGCTGCTGCCTGCGCTGGCCTTTGGCGTGTGGCAGCTGGGATGGTATACGCTGTGGATCGTACTGGTCTGCGCAGCTTCTGCTGTGGCGGTGCAGTGGCTGTGGAGCGGTGGCAGGTCGGCATTTGACAACTCCGCCGTGGTGACGGGTATGCTGCTGGCCATGACGCTTCCGCCCCGCACGCCGCTGTGGCTGGCGGCGCTGGGCGGCGCTTTTGCTCTGGCGGTGGGCAAGATGCTGTGGGGCGGTCTGGGGCAGAATGTGTTCAACCCGGCGCTGACGGCCCGTGCGGCCATGGTGCTGGCCTTTCCCCGGGTGATGACGGACTATTCCGCCGCCGACACCGCCACCTATGCCACGCCCCTGCACCACATGGCCCTCCACGGTCTGCCGGAGGAGGGGATCTGGGATCTGTTTTTGGGTCGGTGCGGCGGCTCGGTGGGTGAGATCTCGGCGCTGGGGCTTTTGCTGGGCGGCGGATATCTGCTGTGGCGGCGGGTGATCACGTGGCACATTCCCGTTTCGTATCTGGCGTCGGTGGCGGCGCTGACGCTGGTCTTTTCCCGGAGCGACTCGCCTTTGCAGTGGATGCTCAGCCAGCTTTTCTCCGGCGGCCTTGTGCTGGCGGCCTTTTTCATGGCAACAGACTACGCCACCTCCCCCGTCACACCGCGGGGGCGGCTGCTCTACGGCGTGGGCTGCGGCGTGTTGACGGTTCTCTTTCGCTATGTGGGTATTTTCCCCGAGGGCGTCACCTACGCCATTTTGCTGATGAACGGCTTTGCGTGGATCATCGAGCGCTGCACGCCGCCGCGGCGGTTTGGCGCGCAGAAAGGAGCGAAGGCATGAAGTGGAAGGAATATATCCCGGCGCTGGGCGCGGCGGTGCTGAGTGCTGTGGTGCTGGCCATCGCCGCCTATGCCTTTGACGGACTCCACGCCATCCGCGCCGAGGAAGCACTGCAGACGAAGCTGCGCACCATGCTGCCCGGCAGCACAGCTTTTACACGCCGCGATGGTGACGGCGGCGCGGTGCAGGCTCTCTATGAGGGCAGCACCGGCACGGTGGTGCTGGTCACCTGCCCCGGCTATGTGTATGACATCACCATGCTGGTGGCGGTGGACACCCGGGGCCGCGTGGTGGGGCTTACGGTGCGGGATAGTCACGAAACCCCCGGTCTGGGCAGCGATATGTTGTCTGATCACGAGTTTTTGGCCCAGTTTCTGCGCAGTACCGGACAGGCCGAGGTGGAAGAGGATATCGTGCCCATCACCGGCGCTACCGTCAGCAGCCGCGCCGTGACGCGCTGCGTCAATCTGGCGGTGGCGGCTGTCACCGGCGTGGACGTGCCCAGTCAGGCAACGCCCTGGGAGGATGCATCATGAAAAGAAGTGTATTGACGCTGCCCCTGACGCTGACGGCGCTGCTGACGGGGTGGATGCTGCTGTCCGTTGCGCTGCGCACCTTGTGGCCGCAGCTGATTTTGCCGCGGCCCGATATCCCCACGGTGGTGCTGTTGTGCGTGGTGTCGCTGCTGATGAGCCATTACCTCTCGCCCCGCGCCGGGCAGAACTACCTGATGCTGGCGCTGCTGGGCGCTTTGCATTTCGGCTTGCTGCCGGTGGCCGCCGCCTATGTGGCGTGGCAGACCGGACTGGTGCTGGGCGCTGTGGGCGCGCTGGTGCTGCCGCTGAGCGCGGCGGTGTTTGCCTCCGTCCGTCACCGGCTGGCATCCGGTCCCGCTGCGCCTCTGGCGCCGGTGGCCTGCGCGTTGTGCCTGTATCTGGCGTCGCAGGCCTTCCGCGGCGTGTTGCTGTGAAAAAAAGAAAGACCTGTTCCTCCGACGGAACAGGTCTTTTTCTTTTCTTCTCACTGCGCCAGTTTCGCTTTTCGCAGGGCCACCACCAACAGGGGGATCACGATCAGCTGCAGAATGATACCGGGCACGGCATTGGCAAAGCCGCCGGCCCAGAACGCCGCCCAGGTGAAGGGCGTGTCACCCATCCCCAGCAGGATGGCCGTTGCCACGCCCCAGACGATGCGTCCGGCGATCATGGCCGCGATCAGTGTGCGATAGATGCCGGCGGCGTTTTTCCGGCTTCGGCACCACAGAAGGCCGGAGATCAGACCATAGGTAGCAAGCTCAAAGGTCATGGCGATGGCGGTGGGGAACAGGGGCGGATATCCGCCTGTCATCACCGAGCGCAGCAACGGTGCCACAAAGCCCACGGCGGCTGCCCACCACGGGCCGCACAGGAAGCCGCACAGCAGCACCGGCAGGTGCATGGGAAGTCGGATCGTAGCCATGTCGTTCTGTGAGCCAAGGAGTTGGGGGAACAAGTTGTCT
>JAZRRQ010000156.1:0-7695 GCA_045650885.1 Vescimonas sp.
AAAAAGACGCTTCTCCAACGCAGTCCCGTCTTTTTTCTTTTTCATGTCACAGAGCGGACATCAAACTTTCGTCAGATGACTACCTGCTGCCTTGAGCATCAGTTTCTTCGTACCAACCTTGTCAAAGGCTACTTCAATCAGTGCATCATTGCCCATCGGACGCACACTTAGCACCATGCCCTTTCCAAATGCATCGTGGCTGACGCTTTCGCCCGGCTGCAGCTTCATCAGCGGCGCAGAAGCCGCCGCACTCTTGCGCATACCACCCGCTTCCGCTATCGGTTTTCTGGGTGTATTGGCGCTCTGCTGCACAGATACATAGCTGGCCGTACTACCCTCATCGTTCCAGTCATCCCAGCGCGCAGGAGTCGGCCGAGGCTCCGGCTTGCTGAGCCATTCGCGGTTCTCCTCCGGAATCTCATTAAGGAATCTTGACGCCGCAGCCGGCATGGTTCGTCCGTAAAGGGTTCGCTGCCGTGCATTTGTCATCGTCAGCTTCTCTTTAGCGCGAGTCATCGCCACATAGCAAAGACGGCGTTCCTCTTCCATCTCTTCCGGCTCGCCCATGGCACGATTTCCCGGGAAAAGGCCATCCTCCATGCCCACAACAAACACCTGCGGGAACTCCAGTCCCTTGGCACTGTGCATGGTCATCAATGTCACGCAGTTGTCCGCATCGCTCTGGCTGTCTAAATCGGTATACAGCGCCACTTCGTCCAGAAAACCGGCCAGCGTGGGGTTATCGGGATCATTCTCCAAAAACGCCAAAATACTGGACGTCAGCTCCTGTACGTTTTCCAGTCGGCCCCGGCTCTCCATATCGTCCTTTTCCTGCAGCATCTGCAGATAGCCGGTGCGCTGACAGACATACTCATAGAACTCTACCAGCCCCATACTTTGTCCCACACGCTGTATCTCGGCAATCATATCTGTAAAGCCACTTAACTTTGCAGCGCTTGTTTTTAGTTCGGGATAAGCTTCGGCATTGCGCAAAATGTCATATAGCGGCACGCCGTAAGACATGGCAAGACTTTGGGCCTTGTCGATGGTGGCAGCACCGATCTTGCGCGAGGGTACATTGATGATACGTCGCAGCCGCAGATCATCGGTCGGGTTATTAATCACACACAGATAGGCCAGCATATCCTTGACTTCTGCCCGGTCAAAGAACTTCATTCCGCCAATGACTTTATACGGCACACCATTGCGTTTGAAGGCGTACTCCAATGCGTTGGACTGCGCGTTGGTGCGGTACAAAATGGCGTGATCCCGCCAGTTGGCGCCTCGGTTATAGTTCATCATGATCTGACCGACCACGAAGTTGGCTTCGTCTCCTTCGTTGAAAGCAGTCTTGATGGTTACCACATCTCCACTGCCGTTCTCGGTCCATAGCGTCTTACCTTTGCGCCCCTGATTGTTGCGAATCACCGCGTTGGCAGCATCCAGAATGTTCTGTGTGCTGCGATAATTCTGTTCCAATCGAATAACACGGGCTTTGCGATACTGCTTTTCAAAGCTGAGGATATTGCCGATGTCCGCACCGCGGAATCGGTAAATACTTTGATCGTCGTCACCCACAACGCAGATATTTCCGTGACCACCGGCCAGGAGACTGGCCAGCATATACTGCATCTGGTTGGTGTCCTGATACTCGTCGATGAGAATATAGCGGAACTTGTTCTGATAATATGTCAGCGTTTCTTCGCTCTTCTGCAGCAGATGTACCGTGTGAAGAATAATATCGTCGAAGTCCAACGCATTGGCATCCCGCAAACGACGGTTATACATGGCATAAACTTTGCCAATGCGCACTTTACGCCAGTCTCCTCTGTTCTCCGCCTGCGCGGTAAAATCCTCGACAGACTGCATTTTGTCTTTTGCCCCGGAAATGATGGACAATACTTCCCGCACAGGGAATGTCTTTTCATCCAGATTCAATTCCTTCAGTACATCTTTGATCACACGCTTACTGTCATCTGTGTCGTAGATGGTAAAGCTGCGGTCAAAGCCGATTTTGTCGATGTCACGGCGCAGGATGCGTACGCAGGCAGAGTGAAATGTGGCCGCCCAAACATCTCTCGCATCGGCACCCAGCATTCGCTCCAGGCGTTCTTTTAACTCTCCTGCCGCCTTATTGGTGAAGGTAATCGCCAGAACCTCCCAGGGTCTCGCCGGCTCTACGGCGCATAAATACTGCGCCAGCGGCTTTTGCTCCGGATCCGGATTTTTCACATATTGTTCCAGGAACTCCACTTCATCAATGCTAATAGGCATGGGGATCTCATCACTGTCACTGCCCCGGCCGTAGCGCAGGAGATTTGCCACTCGGTTGATGAGCACCGTGGTCTTTCCGCTGCCGGCACCGGCCAGCAGCAGCAGCGGGCCTTCTGTAGCCAGCACACCTTCCCTCTGCCGTGGATTTAAATGATTGTATTCCAGCGCAATCGCCTGTCGGCGAGCGACAATAAACCGTTTCTGCAATTCGTTCATAGCTGCCTCACTTTTCTTTGGTAGCTCTATTTTAATACAGAAATTTGCTTCGGTCAACCGCTCTGTAAAAATAATCGAATTTTTGTTCGATCGACTATTGACAAGAACACTTGTTCGACTTATAATACGTATAGAACAACAGTTCCATAGGAGGTAATACTTATGACGACTTTCGGTTTGATGATCACTTTGCTGGGTGCCGGTTCCGTTGCTGTGAACCTCATGCGTCTGTTTGACCGGATGGAGCATTCTCACAGCCGCCGCGCTGCTTAAACATACTATGCAGCTTCTCGATAAGCTGACAATTCTGGCGGATGCCGCTAAATACGATGCAGCCTGTACTTCCAGCGGCGTACGTCGCGGGTTCCAGCCCGGGAAAATTGGAAATACCACCTCTTCCATTGCCGGTTGCTGTCACAGCTTCTCGGCCGATGGACGGTGTATTACGCTCTTGAAGGTGTTAATGACCAACAGCTGCGTATATGATTGCAAATACTGCGTCAACCGCCGCTCCAACGATACACGACGCGCCGCCTTTACGCCCAAAGAGCTGGCTGATCTGACGATTCAGTTTTATCGCCGTAATTATATTGAAGGGCTCTTCCTCTCTTCCGGTGTACTGCGCAGTCCCGATTATACCATGGAACAGATGATCCATGCTCTTCGGATTCTGCGTGAGGACTATGGTTTCAACGGCTATATACATGCCAAGGCTATTCCCGGTGCAGCACCGGAACTGGTACATCGGCTGGGCCTACTGGCTGACCGTCTTAGTGTTAATATGGAGCTTCCCTCCCAAGAAGGTCTTCAGTTGTTGGCGCCGGACAAAACAAGGCGAGACATCCTGCGGCCCATGGGTCAGATTCGTGATCAAGTGCTGCAAAACAAAGAGGAACTTGTCAAGTATAAGCATGCCCCTACTTTTGCGCCGGCCGGACAGAGCACACAGCTGATCGTTGGCGCAACCGGAGACAGTGACCGGCATATTCTGCACCTGACGCAGTCCTTGTACGATCGATATAAGCTAAAACGAGTGTTCTACTCCGCCTACGTGCCGGTAGTGGAACACTCGTTGCTCCCCAGCCCGGATACAAAGCCACCTCTGTTGCGCGAGCACCGACTCTATCAGGCGGACTGGCTGCTGCGTTTCTATGGGTTCCGGGCCGAGGAACTGCTGGATGAAGCGCACCCGAATTTCAACACACTGATTGATCCGAAGTGCAGTTGGGCCATCAGTCACATGGAGCTTTTTCCTGTGGAAGTCATGCATGCCGATTACGAAACATTGCTTCGGGTTCCGGGGATTGGTCCTACCAGCGCAAAGCGCATTCTCTCCGCCAGACGTATAGGAACCCTTCGCTTTGATGATCTGCAAAAATTGGGAGTCGTTTTAAAGCGCGCGCAATATTTTATTACCTGCGGTGGCCGTATGCGCGAGGGACTTCGCTTCACAGCCACTACACTGGTCAGACAGTTAGAAGTTACAGAGCAGCGAGAGCTGCCTGGTGCCCAACTGCAGCAACTGTCCCTCTTTGATTCTGTGGGGTGATTTCATGACCTGGGAACAGGTAATTTTTCAATACGACGGCAGCTTTGAAGGGTTTTTGTGCTGCATATTCGAAAGTTATATGTATAAAGAACTCCCCATCGCTTTTTATTGCGATGAGGAGGGTTGTATGCTGTCACTTTATTCCGTGCGGACAATTACCACCATCGATGAGCATGCACAGCGGGTATACCGCAGTCTGACAAAGGTCTCCCCTGCTGCAGCTCAGTTGACACGAAAGGCCTTTCTAACTTGTCTGGACTGCAAGGAGATGCATTTGTATCAATTCGTACGAAAGCTGTATAAGGACGGGCCCGGTTTTTTAAAAAATCAGGCCGACGAGGTCTATCACCCCATCGCTAAAGCCGTTCGACATATGAACGGTGAAGTTGAAAAGCTCCGTGGCTTTGTGCGTTTTTCAGATTATAATGGTATTCTTGGCGCGGAAATAGAGCCAAAGAACCGGGTTCTTCCGTTGTTGAGGCATCATTTCTGCAGCCGATACGCCAATGAATCTCTCTTTATCTATGACCGCAATCACAAGGAACTGTTACTCTACGCCAACGGTCGATCCCGTATTATTCCCGTAGATAGCTTGCAGCTTTCGCTGCCCGGCGAGGAAGAGGTGCATTACAGAGCCCTTTGGAAGCGATTCTATGACACCATAGCCATTAAGGAACGCACCAATCCTCGCTGCCAGAACTCCTTTCTTCCCAAGCGTTATCGTAGTACAATGACAGAATTTTTGTCACCGGAACAGAACTTATATGCACAAATCGGTTCCGATTCTGTGCAAAAACTTCCATAAATCAAGGAATTTTTGTCAGCTATCCTGCAATTTTTCTCGAAGATGAGCCAGTCCTTTGCGCTCCAGGCGGGACACCTGCACTTGAGAGACCTGTAAAATGTGCGCGGTCTGCTGCTGCGTCAATCCCTTGAAAAAACGAAGAAGAATCGTCATTTTCTCGCGTTCCGGTAAGGCGTCAATAGCCTCCCGGAGCGCGATTTTTTCTACCAGACTCTCTTCCGGTCCATCGGTTCCCAGCGTGGATTCCAAGGTCAATCCTTCCGCCGTTTCCTGTTGTAACGACTCAGGCGCTCCGTTTGCCAAGTCGATACCGGCGATCTCCTCCACACTCAAGCCACACGCCTGCGCTACCTCAGAAAGACGCGGATCACGCCCCAGCTGCTGGCACAAGCGCTCCCGCACTCCCCAAAGCATCTGTCCCTTCTCCCGCATACTGCGACCTACTTTAATGACACTGTCATCGCGTAAAAATCGCCGGATTTCCCCCGCAATTTTGGGCACGGCATAGGTAGAAAACTGTGTTCCATATGTGAGGTCGAATCCCTTTACAGCTTTGATAAAACCTATACATCCTAACTGATATAGGTCGTCCACCTCCACGCCGCAGCCATAATATCGCCTGACTATGGACCAAATCAGTCCCGTGTTCTCCAAAAGGACCTGCTGACAGGCATCGTCATCACCGCGCTGCGCCCGATCCAGCAGCGCGAACAACTCTGTGCTGCTCATTTTCTGACCGAATAGCGCTGAGAAATATGTTTGCGCATGGTGATAGTCGTCCCCTTATTACAAGTAGACTTCACCTGCAGACGGTCGGTAAAACTCTCCATAATTGTAAAGCCCATACCGCTGCGCTCCTCCCCACCGGTAGTAAACAGCGGCTGACGGGCACGGTTCACATCTTCAATTCCGCAGCCCCAGTCGCGGATGCTGATTTCCAAAACCGCACCATCGAGAATACGCATCTTCATGACAATTTTCCCCAGCTTGTCGGGATAGGCGTGGACAATCGCATTAGTGACCGCTTCGCTGACCGCCGTTTTAATGTCACCAAGCTCGTCGAGTGTGGGGTCCAGCTGTGCAGCAAAACCGGCAGCCGCCATTCTGGCAAAGCTCTCATTGCTGCTGCGGCTCAAAAACTCCAGAACTACATAGTTATCGCTTTTCATATATGTATCACTCCTTACACCATTTCGATCAGGCGGCCGATCCCAGCCGTCTCAAAGACTTTTCGGGACTGTACAGGGGCATTACGTAACTGCACTGTTCCTCCCATTTCTTTGATGCGTTGACGGGCACGCATCACAACAGCGATGCCGGAACTGTCCATAAACGTTACACCGCTGAAATCCAAAACCAGCCGCGCCGGCAACGAGATTTCAATCTCCCGGTCCAACTGATTCAAAAGCCCCTTTGCACCATGGTGATCCAATTCTCCTTTTAAGTATATCTCCAGGCAACGGCCTTCCTTTTTTACATGCATCTCCATTCCCCGCACTCCTTTGTGCAAAAAAATAATCACCGCAGATCAGTGATCTACGGTGATTATATCGTTTATAGGTTAAAGATTCTGTCGAAAGCCGCGATAAAAGACGGGAAAATCAGGCCTTCATGGCAGCTGCAGACTCATCCAGCTTGGCGATCAGAGCACGGCACTTGTCGGCCTTCTCACGCTCAGCGTTGACCACAGCCTCGGGCGCACGGGAGATAAAGCTCTCATTGGTCAGCTTCTTCTCGATACGCTCCAGGTTCTCCTGAGCCTTGGCGCGCTCCTTGGCGATACGCTCCAGTTCCTTCTCAAAGTCCACCAGTTCAGCCAAAGGCATGTACACGTTGGCGTTATGGGTGACAACGGTGACCATGCCAGTCAGGTCAGCAGGGGCGGCATCAGTAACAGCCACATCGCTGGCGTAAGCCATGCGGGTAATGAAGTGCTTACCTTCCTCATAATTCTCGGGCGTAGAGGTGACAATGATCATCTGAGCCTTCTTGGAGGGAGGTACATTCATCTCGGCGCGGCGGGCGCGAACAGCGGAGATTGCGTCCTTGACAGCTTCCATAGCAGTCTCGTCAGCCTTGAAGTTCAGAGCCTCGCTATACTCAGGCCACTGAGCACGGATCAGGTACTCGCCTTCGTGAGGCAGAGCCTGCCAGATCTCCTCAGTGATAAAGGGCATAAAGGGATGCATCAGTTCCAGAATGCGCAGCAGCACATAGCACAGCACGTTCTGAGCAGCCTCGCTGGCAGCCTTATCCTCGCCGTTGAGGCGAGTCTTGGTCAGTTCAATATACCAGTCGCAGTAGGTATCCCAGATGAAGTCATAGATCTTGGCAGAAGCCACACCCAGCTCATAAGACTCCAGATTATCGGTCACCTCGCGGATCAGGTTATTGAGCTTGCTGAGAACCCACTTATCCTCCAGTTCCAGCTTCTCAGGCAGCTGCACCTTATCGATGGTGAGGTTCATCATCACAAAGCGGGATGCATTCCAGATCTTGTTGGCAAAGTTACGCATGGCCTCGCACTTCTCCACGAAGAAGCGCATATCGTTACCGGGGCTGTTACCGGTAATCAGGTTAAAGCGCAGGGCGTCAGCGCCGTACTTATCTGCCATCTCCAGCGGATCGATACCGTTGCCCAGAGACTTGGACATCTTACGACCCTTATCATCGCGCACCAAACCGTGGATAAACACCGTCTTGAAGGGTTCCTTCTTCATCTGCTCCATACCGGAGAAAATCATACGGGCAACCCAGAAGAAGATGATATCGTATCCGGTAACCAGCACGCTGGTGGGATAGTATTTTGCCAGCTCAGCGGTCTGATCCGGCCAGCCCATGGTGGAGAAGG
>JAZRRQ010000157.1:0-20343 GCA_045650885.1 Vescimonas sp.
TGGGCTGCACCACCATCCGTCTGGCCCACTATCAGCACGACCAGTATTTCTACGATCTGTGCGATGAGCGCGGTCTCGTGATCTGGGCCGAGATCCCCTATATCTCCCGCCACATGCCCACCGGCCGTGAGAACACCATCACCCAGATGCGTGAACTGGTGGTTCAGAATTACAACCACCCCTCCATCGTTGTCTGGGGTCTGAGCAATGAAATCTCCATCGCCGGCAGCAGCGAGGACCTGCTGGAGAACCACCGCATCCTCAACGACATGTGCCACGAGATGGATAAGACCCGCCTGACCACCATCGCTGCTGTCTCCATGTGCAAGATGGACGATCCCTATCTGCAGATCCCCGATGTGGTCAGCTATAACCACTACTTCGGCTGGTACGGCGGTGACACCTCCATGAACGGCCCCTGGTTCGATAAGTTCCACGCCACCCATCCCAACATTCCCATCGGCTGCTCCGAGTACGGCTGCGAGGCCCTCAACTGGCACACCTCCAACCCCACCCAGGGCGACTATACCGAGGAATATCAGGCCTATTACCACGAGGAGCTGATCCGTCAGCTGTTCACCCGTAAGTACATTTGGGCCACCCACGTGTGGAATATGTTCGACTTCGGCGCCGATGCCCGCGCTGAGGGCGGTGAGAACGGCCAGAACCACAAGGGTCTGGTGACCATCGAGCGTAAGTATAAGAAGGACTCCTTCTATGCCTATAAGGCATGGCTGAATCCCGAACCCATGGTGCACCTGTGCGGCAAGCGTTATGTGGATCGCGTGGAAGATGTCACTAAGGTGACCGTCTATTCCAACCAGCCTTCCGTGGAGCTGTTCGCCAACGGCGTCAGCCTGGGCGTGAAGGAAGCTGCCGATCACTTCTTCTATTTCGATGTGCCCAACGCTGGTGAGACCAAGCTGGAAGCCGTGGCAGGCGACCTGCGCGACGAGAGCGTCATCCGTAAGGTGGATACCTTCAACGAGGATTACCGCATGAAGGAAGAGGGCGCCATTCTCAACTGGTTCGACATCACTGAGCGCGACGGTTACTTCAGCCTCAACTCCAAGATGGGCGATATCATGTCCACTCTGCGCGGCAAGCTGTGGCTGGCCGGCATGATGATGACCATGAAGAAGAAAATGGACAGCAATAAGAAGGCTGAGGCAAAGGGCGAGAAGAAGGGCGGCTTCGATATCGACCTGAAGGGCATCAAGGGCATCGGCCAGATGCTGGCCGGCTTCACCGTTCTGCGCCTGACCTCCATGATGGGCATGGCCAACATCAGCTTCGACAAGGAAGAGCTGCTGGCCATCAACAAGAAGCTCAACCGCATCAAGGCTCCCAAGAAGTAAAAAAAGCATCCATCAGCACCCCCGGTATGTACGTGCCGGGGGTGTTATTTTCTCTCTTTTTACCCAGACTGGCGGCCGGGGTCGGGAAGGATGTTTTTGCGCGTTATAAATTCGTAAAAGACCGATTCTTTATTGAAATGTCTATTGCTTTTTTGGGTATTGGTGCTAAAATATAGGGTGTTTTGCAATTTGCGGAATGTGAACGGGAGGAAGAGAGATGCTGCTGCTGTTTTTTGCCACGTGGATCATCTTTAACGGACGAATCACTCTGGAAATCACTGCCTTTGGCGTGGTGATTGCGGGAGTGATGTTTGCTTTTATTTGCAGATTTATGGACTACAGCTTTGCCAAAGAGCGCACTCTTTATCGGAGTGTGCCGCTGCTGTGTATGTACGTGCTTTTACTCATCAAGGAGATCATTCTGGCCAATCTGGCTGTGTGCCGCATGGTCCTCACCCGCAGAGAAGTGATGGAGCCGGTGATCGTGAAAGTACATACCGATTTGAAGACAGAGACGGCCAGAGTGATTCTGGCCAATTCCATTACCCTCACCCCGGGCACGATCACGGTTTCCTTGACAGAACAGGAACTGCTGGTACATTGCCTGGACAAATCTCTGGCAGAGGGGATGGAGGATTCGTCCTTTGTGAAGCTGCTGAAAAAACTGGAAGAGGGGGCGGCGTAAGATGGAGTTGATCAATCGCTTTGAGTGGATTTTTTATGCAGTCCTGGTGGTCCAGTCGATTTTGCTGCTGCTGTGCCTGATCCGCGCTGTGGTGGGCCCGAGAATCGCAGACCGTCTGGTGGCGGTCAATATGATCACCACCATGGTCACGGTGATGATCGCCATTTTGGCGGTGCTGAAGGATGAGGGCTATCTGGTGGATATCTGCCTGATCTATGCCATGATCAGCTTTTTGGCCGTGGTGGTGCTCTCGCGGATCTATACCGGTGTTTACCGGGAAGCAAAAGACCATCAAAAGAAGGAGGAGCAGGGCAATGCAGATTCTTGAGTGGATTCGTTTTATTCTGGGCGTCGGCCTGCTGCTGATGGGACTTGGCACTTTTTTGCTGCAGGTTTTCGGCGTGTTTAAGTTCAAGTACGTGCTAAACCGCATGCATGCCGCCGCCATGGGCGACACGCTGGGCATCGGCGTTTCGCTGATCGGTCTGATTCTCCTGTCCGGTCTGAACTTTACGTCTTTGAAAATGGCGCTGATCCTTGTGTTTTTGTGGCTGGCCTCGCCGGTGGCATCGCATCTGATCTCCCGGCTGGAGGTTGTGACCAACGAACATCTGGCGCAGGAATGTGAACTGCCTGCGGAGGAGTGGGAGGACGAACTGTGCTGATTTATGAGTGTATTTTGCTGGGATTTTTGGTGATCTGCGCCATTTCTGTCAGCTTTTCGAAAAATTTGCTCAATTCCATTTTGATTTTCATGGCCTACAGCCTCGTCATGTCCATTATTTGGATTCTGCTGGAGTCTCCTGACCTGGCGATTACGGAGGCGGCGGTAGGCGCAGGCGTGACCAGCCTGCTGTTCTTTGTGACCCTCAAAAAGATCCACGCCATGAAGGAAGAAGGTGAAGACGATGAGTAAGCCTATTCCTGAAGAGGAGTACAGCCGCAAGCCGCTGACCAAACTGATCCGCTGGGCCAGAGGTGAGGAAGATCCGTTGCTGGGCAACGTGGAGAGCCACGAGCAGCGCCGGATCGTCACCAGCGAGCGTCTGGTGCGCGAGCATAAGCGTGAGCGTGAGGCTGTGATCGACATGGTCTTCGATGAGCGGCACAACCGGGTCATCAAAAGCTTCCGCGTATTTTATAAGATCATCTCCGTGGCCTGCTGCGCAGCGCTGATCGCCATGCTGCTTGTGGCAGTTTCCCACCTGCCGGAGGTTGGCGGCGCAGATAACCCCACCAACAACGAAGTGGTGGAGAAGTATATTGAAGACGGCCTGCAGGACACCGGCGCTGTGAATATCGTCACGGGTATGATCCTCGATTACCGCGCCTTTGACACGTTTGGCGAGTCTAATGTGCTGTTCATCGCCACCTGCACGGTGCTGATTCTTCTGCGCAGCGACGAGAAAAAGGATCGTCGGAAGGCGGAGAAGGAGGCCAAGCGGGAGCGGCACTATGAGCCAAAAGATGACAGTATCCTGCAGCGCATTACCTTTGTGCTGTTTCCCATCATTGTCATTTTTGGCATCTATGTCATTCTCAACGGCCATATCTCTCCCGGCGGCGGTTTCTCCGGCGGCGCCATCATCGGCGCGGCTTTGATCCTCTATGCCAACGCCTTTGGCTTTGAGAAGCTGGGACGTTTCTTCACGCAGAAAACGTATCGGATCGTCAGCTTCAGCGCCTTGAGCTTTTACTGTCTGGCCAAGAGCTATTCCTTCTTTACCGGTGCAAACCATCTGGAAAGCGGTATTCCGCTGGGTAATCCCGGAGATATCATCAGCAGCGGTCTGATCCTGCCGCTGAATATCTGCGTGGGTATGGTGGTGGCCTGCACCATGTACGCGTTCTACACGCTGTTCCGGAAGGGAGGATTCTGATGGGAAGTAATCTGTTGGCCAATTTCGGCGAAGCTGTGGCCATGATTCTCTTTGGCATCGGTTTTGCCAACTTGATGTTCCAGAAGAACCTGATTAAGAAGATCATCGGTTTTAACATCATGGACACGGCCATTTACCTGTTCCTTGCGGAAAAAGGCTATATTTCCGGCCGGATGGCACCCATCATCACCGACGGCATTCAGGATGTTTCGGCCTATATCAATCCCATTCCCAGCGGTCTGGTACTCACGGGCATTGTGGTGTCCGTGTCGGTCAGTGCGCTGATGCTGTCGCTGACCATCCGCCTGTATAAGCGCTACCATACGCTGGATCTCGATGAGATCTCCCTGCATCTGCGGAAGGAGGGACTGTAAGTGGCTCTGGTACAAAACGTCCCCTTCTTTTCCATCATGCTGTCCATGTTTTCCGGTATCGTGTCCTCCGTGCTGCCGGCCAAATGGGCCCGGGCACTGAATGCGGCGATGATCACGCTGGTGGGAATTATGTCTGCCTGGCTGCTGCAGTTTCTGATCCGTTCCGATATCGGCAGCTATACTTATATGATGGGCCATTTCCCCGCACCCTGGGGCAATGAACTGCGCGTTGGTGCGCTGGAAGCCGTCATGGCCTGTTTCTTCTGCATCATCATGCTGCTGTGTCTGCTGGGCGGCAGAAAAGAGCTGCTGGAAGAGGTGGAGTACAGCAAGCACAACGTTTACTACATTCTTTGCAATTTGCTGCTCAGCTCGCTGCTGGCGCTGATCTATACCAACGACCTGTTCACGGCCTATGTGTTTGTGGAGATCAACACCATTGCCGCCGCCGGCCTGATCATGGCCCGGCAGAATGGCCGATGCATCGAAGCGACGGTGCGCTATATGATCATGAGCCTGCTGGGCTCGGGCTTGCTGCTGCTGGGCATTTGCATGCTCTATGACATGACCGGCCATCTGCTGATGTCCAATATCAAAGAGCAGATCGCCGCCATCATGGAGGCCGGTACCTACCGCATTCCCATGATCGTGACCATCGGCATTGTGACGGTGGGTCTTGCCATCAAGAGCGCGTTGTTTCCTTTCCACTCCTGGCTGCCGGATGCTTACGGTTATTCTACCGTGTCCTCCAGCGCCATCCTGTCCAGTCTGGTGTCCAAAGGCTATATCTTCCTGCTGATCAAGCTTTTCTACCGTGTCATTGGTTTTGACTATATTTCCGGTAGTAATCTGCTCAATATTCTGTTTCTGTTCGGTCTGTGCGGCATGATCTTCGGCTCCGTCAGTGCCATCTGGGAGCAGGATGCCCGCAGAATGATCGCCTTCTCCTCCGTGGCACAGATCGGCTACATTTATATGGGTTTCGGTCTTGGTACGCAGGCGGGCATGATCGCCAGTATTTTCCACATCCTCACCCATGCGGCCACCAAATCGCTGCTGTTTGTGGCGGAGATCGGTCTGGCCGATGTCTCCGGCGGCAGCCGCAGTTTCTTTGCGCTCACCGGTTCGGGCTACCGCAATAAGGTGGCCGGCGCAGGATTCCTGGTGGGTGCGCTGTCCATGGTGGGCATCCCTGTGTTCTCCGGCTTTGTCAGCAAGCTGCTGTTTGCCGAGGCGGCGCTGATGCTGCCCAACTGGAAGCTGTTTCCTACGCTGATCGTCTTGGCCATCAGCACCGTTTTGAATGCGGTGTACTTCCTGAAAACCGTGATTCGTATCTATACGCCGGTGAGTGAGGAGTCGATCCGGGAAAAAGGCTATTTCAACCTGCACCTCCCGGAGCAGAAGCTGTACTTTGTGACCATCGCGCTGTTCATCATCGTGAACCTGATTCTGGGCGTCTCTTCCCGGCCGATCATCTGGCTGATTGAGGAAGGCCTGCGTAATTTCGCATAATGAGAGAGGTTTCAACATGTTATTGTTTTCAATTTTAGTGCCCATCCTGTGGGGACTGGCGCTCTTACTGCTGCCGGAGTTTAAGAGCCGTAAGGCGCTTGTGGCAGCCACCGGTCTGGGACTGGCGGTTGCGGCGGCCTGTGGTCTGGTGACGGTTTTTACCCAGACAGAAGGACTGCTGCTCTTCTCCTTCGGTAAGAATTTGTCCCTTTACTTCAGCGTGGACAATTTAGGCCGGGTGTTTGCCGTGGTGGTGAACCTTGTGTGGCTGCTCAGCGGCATCTATGCCTTTGAGTACATGAAGCACGAGCGGGAGGAGAAGCGGTACTTCGGCTTCTATGTCATGGTCTTTGGCGTGCTGCACGGTCTGGTGTTTTCCGGCAACATGGTGACCTTCTACCTCTTCTATGAGCTGATGACGCTGCTGTCCGTGCCGCTGATCCTGCACAATCGCTCCCGCGAGGCCATTATGGGCGGTTTGAAGTATCTGTTCTACTCGCTCTTTGGCGCCTATATGGTGCTCTTCGGCCTGTTCTTCCTGAATAAGTATGCCCTGACGCTGGACTTCCTGCCCGGCGGCGTGCTGGATCTGGCGGCAGTTGCCGGCAATGAAAAGCTGCTGTTGGTGGTTACGTTCTCCATGATCATCGGCTTTAGCGTCAAGGCCGGTATGTTCCCGCTCCATGCCTGGCTTCCCACGGCGCACCCTGTGGCGCCTGCGCCTGCCAGCGCTGTGATGTCCGGTATCATCGTGAAAATGGGTGTGCTGGGCATGATCCGCGTGGTGTATTATCTCATCGGCGCTGACTTTGTCCGCGGCAGTTGGGTGCAGACGGTCTGGCTGATCCTGTCTCTGGTCACCGTGTTTATGGGCAGTATGCTGGCCTATCGGGAAAAGGTGACGAAAAAGCGCCTGGCGTATTCCACCGTCAGCCAGGCATCCTATATTCTCTTCGGTCTGGCGCTGCTGCAGCCTCAGGCGATGATGGGCTCCTTGCTGCACGTGGTGTTCCACGCAGTGATCAAGTCCTGCTTGTTCCTCTGTGCCGGTGCCATTATTTACAAGACCCACAAGACCAACGTGGACGAGCTGCGCGGCATCGGCAAGGAAATGCCGGTTGCCATCTGGTGCTATACCTTTGCTTCTGCGGCGCTGATCGGTATTCCGCCTGCCAGCGGCTTTATCAGTAAGTGGTATCTGGCCACCGGTGCGCTGGATTCCGGTCTGGGCGTGTTCGCGTGGCTGGGTCCTGTGGTGCTGCTGGTCTCTGCTCTGCTGACGGCAGGTTACCTGCTGCCCATCACGGTCAACGGCTTCCTGCCCGGCGCTGATTTCAACTACGGTGAGCTGAAAAAGAAGGAGCCGAACCTGACGATGCTGCTGCCGCTGCTGATTCTGGCAGCGCTTGCCGTGCTGCTGGGTATTTTCCCCGGTGTGCTGACGCAGTTCCTCTCCGATATCATCGGCTCTTTGCTGTAAGCGCGAGGTAGCGTATGAGTCAATATTGGATTTTGGCAGCGATTTTGCTGCCTGTGTTGGGTGGCCTGCTGACCCCTTTGCTTCCGTTTTCGAAAAAGCGGGAGATGCAATTGTTTGTTGAAACGGTGGTTTTGGCAACATCTGCTATTGTCTGGCTGCTCCTGCTGCAGGGAACCACCCAAGCATTTGACGTGGTGCATTTTATCAATGATCTGTCCATTTCTTTCCGGATCGATGGAATGACCATGGTGTTCGCGGGGCTGGTTGCCGTTTTGTGGCCGCTGGCCACCTTGTATGCCTTTGAATACATGGAACACGCAGAGCATGAGAAGGCGTTCTTCATGTTCTTTACCATGACCTATGGCGTCACGCTGGGCATTGCCTTCGCCTCGGATATGCTGACCATGTATTTCTTCTACGAACTGCTGACGCTGGTGACAGTGCCGCTGGTGATGCACAGTCTGAACCGCGAGTCCATTCTTGCCGTCAGGCGGTATCTCTATTACTCCATCGGTGGCGCGGCCTTCGCGCTGATGGGTATGATCTTTCTGATCATTTACGGCAGCACGCTGGAGTTCACGCTGGGCGGCGTACTGGATGCTTCGCTGCTGCAGGGTCATGGCAGAATGCTCTCGTGGATCTTTTTCTTCTCCTTCATGGGTTTTGGCGTGAAGGCGGCGCCCTTTCCGGCACCCGCCTGGCTTCCCCAGGCGGGCGTTGCACCTACGCCGGTCACAGCGCTGCTGCATGCCGTGGCAGTGGTCAATGCCGGCGCCTTCGGTATCATCCGCCTGACCTATTACAGTTTTGGCACGGACTTCCTGCGTGGCACATGGGTGCAGAATACCTGCATGGCTGTGGCTATGTTTACCATCGTCTACGGCTGCAGCCGCGCGGTGAAGGAGACCCATATCAAGCGCCGTCTGGCCTGGTCTACCGTCAGCAACCTGTCTTATATCATCTTCGGCGCCACCATCATGACGCCGCTTGGTCTGGTGGGTGCGCTGGCGCACTTCGTGTTCCACGGCTTTATGAAGATGACGTCCTTCCTTTGCGCCGGTGCTTTCATGCATCAGACCGGCAAGACCCATGTCTACCACATGGATGGCATGGGACGAAAGATGAAGATCGTCTTTGGCTGCTTCGCCGTTTCGGCGCTGGGCCTGATGGGCGTTCCCGGTCTTGCCGGCTTTATCAGCAAGTGGAACCTGACGGCCGCGGCGGTGGAAAGCGGCAATGCGCTGGCCTACGGCGGCATTGCCTGCCTGTTGGCCTCTGCGCTGCTGACGGCCATCTACATGATGAACGTGGTGATCCGCGCTTTCTTCCCCAAAGCAGAGCCGGATACCGCCGCGGTGGAAGATGCCAAAGACCCCAGCTGGCGGATGTGCTTGCCGCTTTTGCTGTGTGCCGCTTGTGTGATCGCCTTTGGTTTTTGCTCCGGCCCGTTGATCGACTTCTTCCGGGCTGTGGCTTGGGGACTGGAATGAAAGGAGCTGCCTGAATGAATCTTTTGATTTATCTGCTGGTGTTTATGCCTGTGGCGGCAGCCGTCGTATCCTACCTCATCGGCCGCAGGAGTAAGACAGGGCGCGACCTCTTTTTGCGCACCGTGCTGCTGGCGGAATTTGCACTGAGCCTTGCGCTGCTGTTGACAGACGGCGGGGAAGCGGTGTTGGTCTCGCTGGGCGGTGTGTGCGGCATGGGCCTGCATTTTACGGTGAGCGGATTCCGTCGGATCTACGTGGTGATCGCCGCGCTGATGTGGCTGGTTTCCGGCCAGTTTTCGCCGGAATATTTTGCCCATTACCGCAATAGAAACCGCTATTATCTCTTTTTGCTGGTAACGCTGGGCGCCACGGTGGCCATCTTCCTGTCGGCGGATCTCTATACCACCTTTGTCTTCTTTGAGATCATGTCCCTGTGCTCCTATGTCTGGGTGGTGCAGGACGAAAAACCGGAGTCCCTCCGTGCCGGCGGCACGTATCTGGCTGTGGCCGTTCTCGGTGGCATGGTGCTGCTGATGGGTCTTTTCCTGCTGCACCATCAGGTCGGCACGCTGATGATCGACCGGCTGGCGGAGGCCTGTGCCGGGAAGAAGCCCTATGCGGCGGCTGCGTGTATGCTGGTTGGCTTCGGCGCCAAGGCCGGTGCCTATCCGCTCCATATCTGGCTGCCCAAAGCCCATCCGGTGGCTCCGGCTCCGGCCAGTAGTTTGCTCTCGGGCATCCTGACCAAAACCGGCATTTTCGGTATCCTGATCATCAGCGTCCGGATCCTCGCTCATGACGAGCTGTGGGGCGCGCTGATCCTGCTGATCGGCGTGGTCACCATGTTCCTGGGCGCACTGCTGGCGCTGTTTTCGGTGAATTTCAAGCGGACGCTGGCATGTTCTTCCGTATCGCAGATCGGCTTTATTCTGGTAGGCGTGGGTATGCTGGGCCTGTTGGGCGAGCATAATGCGCTGGCCGCACGCGGAACGTTTCTGCATATGCTCAACCACTCCCTGTTCAAGCTGGTGCTGTTTCTGGTTGCCGCGGTGATCTTTCAGAACACCCATAAGCTGGAACTCAACGAGATCCGCGGCTTTGGCCGGAAGAAACCGCTGCTGATGGGCTGCTATCTGCTCGGTGCGCTGGGTATCGGCGGCATCCCGGGCTGGAGCGGCTATATCAGCAAGACGCTGCTGCACGAGAGCATTGTGGAGTATGTCCACGGCATGGCACACGGTGAGTTTGTCTCCCGTTTCTTCACCGAGGCGAGCATGACGTGCATCGAGTGGATCTTGCTCATCAGCGGCGGCATGACGGTGGCCTATATGTGCAAGCTGTTCGTGGCGGTCTTTCTGGAGGAAAATGGCGATGCTGCTGCCCAGCGGAAATTCGATGGGGAAAAGCGGTATCTGGCGCCTGTCAGCGCGGCATCTCTGCTGGCCGTGGCCTGTGTGATCCCGGTGCTGGGCATGCTGCCCCACGGCACCATGGATGTGCTGGCGGATATGGCACAGGAATTTCTGGGTGTCCATCACGCCGCGCACGCCGTGCATTATTTCACATGGGTCAACCTGAAAGGCAGCGTGATCTCGGTTGCCATCGGCGCTGCGCTGTATTTCCTGGTTGTCCGGGGCTGGATGATGAAAACGCAGCCGGACGGCACGAAGGTCTACGTCAACCGCTGGCCTGCATGGCTGGATCTGGAAGAGTGTATCTACCGTCCGCTGCTGCTGAAGGTGCTGCCCGGCATCTGCGGCTTTGTGTGCCGTGTGCTGGATGATGGCATGAACGTTGCGGTAAAGATTCTGCCCAAACTGGGTGCCGGCATCGCCGGTGTGATGGATATTCTGCTGGACGGTACGGTGGTGCTGCTGCGAAAGACCATCTACCGCGACAGCCCCAGCCGCGGTGAGCTGGAGGAGGGCAACGCCCTGACCCACGCCATCGGTGTGTTCCTCAATGCGCTGGAGCAGCTGCTCAATAAAACCATCTGGAAGCACCATGAACACAAGAAAGATCTGGAACACTGGTTTGTTTTGAAGTATGCCTCCTTTAAGGAAAATGCGACGGTCATCGGCCGCAGCCTTTCCTACGGACTGGTGGTGTTCTGCATCGGTCTTTGTGCAACGCTGGCTTATTTGCTGGTCGTGGCATTTCGATAAACACAAAAACCTTGGCCATCGGTATAGATGGCCAAGGTTTTTTTCATTATGTACTTCTTATTACAATTTGCTGTCGTCGGAATAAAAGCGCATGGCAACGTCATAAAATTTTTCCATAGGATCGGAAAATACCCGGTTTTTGCGCCAGACAAGGCCAAGCTTTCGTTTTTCGGCAGGGAAGGAGATGGGGATGGGTACAACACCATGGGCGTCACTTTTCAAAGCGCCAAGCTGTGTTGTGATGGATACACCGTGTCCGTCGGCTGCCATTTGATCGCGCAGGGTATAGTCGCAGGTCATCACCACTTTGGGTCGGAAACCGGCGTGCCGGAACATCTGGTTGATGAATTGCTGCAGGTTGGTTTCCTCAGCCAGATTGATGAACGATTCGTTGCGGCACTCCCGCAGATCAATGCTGCGCCGTCCGGCAAAGGGATGGTCTTTGCGGACCAGAAGCACCATGTTGTCTTCATACATTGTGGTGTACTGCAGCCGGGAGGTATCCAGCTGATCCATTTGATTCAGTCCGCCCAGATAGAAGTCGATATCTCCGTTGAGAATACTGTCCCAAAACCGATGGTCCTCGATGGAGCGGCGGTTGATCTTCACCTGGGGATGCAGATCGTTGAACAGCATGAACAGCTCGTTCCAGACATAAGGGCTCAAAAGGCCCAGGTTGAGGATTTCGCTGTCTTCGTTTTTCAGTCGGGCCAGCACCTGTTTTCCGTTTTCCAAAGAAAGAAAGGCCTCTTCCACATACGCTTTGAATGCTTCGCCGTAGGATGAGAGGACGATGTTGCGGCCCTTGCGGACGAAAAGGGGGACGCCCAGCTCGTTTTCCAGTTTTTTGATGGTCAGGCTCAGCGCAGGCTGCGAAATGTGCAGGATTTCGGCTGTTCTGGTGACGTGCTGCTGATTGGCCAATAAGAGAAAATACTGCAGCTGAAGCAGCTCCATGTGACAAATCCTCCATACATAAGTTTTGATAAATGATTACATAACCTATTGTATATTGGACGGCAATGAAAGTCAATGCTATTCTACATATATAAGTAAAAGGATTTTTTATAATATTTACTTACATAATACCCGGCGAAATGGGAAAGGAGTTTTCTATGGAAGATCGAACCATTCGAATTGGCGTAGACGTTGGCGGTACCAATACCGATATTTGCGCCATTGATGAAAAAAGCGGCGAGCTGATGGTCTATAAGCTGCCCTCTTCGCTGCACGATCAGTCTGCTGCAGTGGTGGAGGGCGTGAAGGTCATTGCCGAGCAGTACGACTTTTCCGGCGAGGATGTCAGCCGTTTCATGCACGGTACCACCGTTGCTACCAACGCCATTCTGGAAGGCCGCGGCGCAAAGACAGCCCTCATCACCACCGGCGGTTTCCGCGACCTGCTGGAGATCGGTCGTCAGAAGCGTCCCGACCTGTACGATATTCAGGCAGACAAGCCCCGTACTCTGGTCACCCGTGACCTGCGTTTCGAGGTGGGTGAGCGTCTGGACTGCAAGGGCGAAGTGGTCCGCGAAATCGACGATGCCGAAGTGGAGCGCATCGTGGAAGCCATCAAGGAAAAGGGCGCAGAGGCCGTGGTGGTCATGCTGCTCAACGCCTACCTGAACCCGGAGAACGAGCAGCGCATCAAGGCTGTTCTGGAAGAGAAGTATCCCGAAGCCTTCCTGACCATTTCCAGCGACCTGTCCAAGCAGTTCCGCGAGTATGAGCGCCTGTGCGGCACCGTGCTCAACTCCTTCGTGGGTCCGGAAGTCAAGAAGTACATGAATAACCTGAAGAAGACGCTGGAGTCCATCGGTATTCACAATACTTATATCAACCACTCCAACGGTGGTCTGATGTCCATTGACGAGTCCATGAAGTTCCCGGTGAAGACCGCCCTGTCCGGCCCCGCTGCCGGCGTGGTGGGCGCTCAGTACATCACCAACCTCATCAATGAAAAGGATCTGATCACGGTGGATATCGGCGGCACCAGTACCGATATCAGCCTGGTGGTGGACGGCCGCTTTGAGGCCTCCGATGAAAAGACCATCAGCGGCTACCCCGTGCGTATTCCCTCCATCGACATTTCCACCATCGGTGCCGGCGGCGGCTCCATCGGCTGGATCGACAGCGGCGGCATCCTGAAGGTAGGCCCCCAGAGCGCCGGTGCCAATCCCGGCCCTGCCTGCTATAACCTGGGCGGTAAGGAAGCCACCATCACCGACGCCCGCGTGGTGCTGGGCCACCTGAATCAGGAAAACCTGCTGGCCGGCCGTCTGCCCATCAAGGCAGATTATTCCCGTCAGGCTGTCGGCGCTCTGGCAGAGAAGATCGATATGGAACTGCTGGAGACGGCTCGTGGCATTATCTCCGTGTCCAACTCCAACATCGTCAAGGAGATCAAGAATGTCACCGTCGCCAAGGGCTATAACCCCAGCGAGTTCTGTCTGGTGGCCTTCGGCGGTTCCGGTCCCCTCCACGCAGCTGAGCTGATGGAGGAGATGAGCATGCAGAAGGCACTCATCGCCAAGACCCCCGGCCTGCTGGCCGCTTACGGTCTGCTGACCGAGAATATGCGCCGCGACTTCGTCCAGACCTACGTCATGGACATCTCCGATGACTGCGCCGCCATTCTCGAGAAGTGGTTTGCCGCTCTGGAGAAGGACGCTGAGGCTTGGTTCGACGAAGAGAAGATCGACCAGTCCCTGCGCAGCCGCGAGTATTTCCTGGATATGCGCTATAAGGGCCAGAACCACGAGATCCGCGTGCCCATCACCATGAAGGATATCGCTTCTGCCCAGACGCTGCGCGATGCCTTCACGGCGGCCTATGAGCGTCTGTATTCCTTCAGCTCCAAGGATACGGTCCAGATCGTCAACTTCGGTCTGTCTGCTCTGGTCGATATCGTCTATCCCGTCATCGTCAAGGACGAGTACGCCGGCGAAGATCCCTCCGCCGCCGTGATCGGCAGCCGCCACGTGTACGAAGGCAACGGTCAGTATGCCGACTATATCCTGTACGACCGCGAAAAGCTGCATTGCGGCAACGTGATCCAGGGCCCGGCCATCATCGAGCAGATGGACAGCACCACCATCGTCCTGTCCAACCAGAAGGCCACCGTGGACGAGTACCTCAACATGATGATCGAGCGTAAATAAGCGGGGAGGCGAGTGAAATGAAAGAGATCAATTCCATTACTCTGGAGATCATCTCCAACGGTATTACCTCCATCGCCGAGCAGATGGGCGTGATCCTGGCCAAGACCGGCTACAGTACCAACATCAAAGAGCGTAAAGACCTGTCGGTGGCAGTGTTCAGCCCCGAAGGTAAGCTGCTGTCTCTGGCCCAGCATATCCCGCTGCACTTCAGTTCTCTGTCCGGCGCAGTGGACGTGCTGACCCAGAAGTACCGCATCGAAGATATCCACGAAGGCGACGTGTTCATCGCCAACGACCCCTATACCGGCGGCGGTTCCCACCTGCCCGACCTGGTGCTCCTCAAGCCCGTGTTCTATCAGGGCAAGCTGGTGGCCTACATGGTCAACACCGGCCACCACGCCGATAAGAGCCGTAAGGGTCCCACCATCTATGACGAAGGCCTGCGTATCCCTCTGGTGAAGATGTACAGCAGGGGAGAGCTGGTGCAGGACGTCTTTGATCTGATCATGCTCAACTTCCAGATGAAGTATGAGCGTCAGGGCGACCTCAATGCCCAGATCATCACCAACCAGTTTGGTGCAGACAAGCTGACCGAGCTGATCGACAAGATCGGTCTGGAAACGTACGAAGAGTTCTGCCGCAAGTGGCTGGAATACGGTGAGAAGAAGGCCCGTATTGCCATTTCCGAACTGCCCGATGGCGAATACTGCTTCGAGGACTACATGGATGATGACGGTGCCGGCGGCGGCAAGGTGCTCATCAAGACCAAGGTCATCATTAAGGACGACCAGATTACCTTCGACTTCTCCGGTTCCTCTCCCCAGAACCGCGGCCCCCACAACTGCGTGCCCTGCGCACTGAAGGCCACGGTGTACTATGCCATGCTGGCGCTGCTGGATAAGTCCATCCCCGCCAACTCCGGCTTCTTTGACAGCATCAATATTGTTGCCGAGGAAGGCAGCATCGTCTGGGCCAAGGAGCCTGCTCCCACCTCTGACCGTGAGACCACCACCCAGCGTATCGCCGACGTAATCTTCGGCGCCTTCGCTAAGCTGGATCCCAAGCGTGTCACCGCAGCAGGTAACGGCGCTATGAGCTACTTCTTCTTCTCCGGTACCGATAAGCGTACCAACAGCCCCTATGTCTACGTGGAGACCATCGGCGGCGGCAGCGGCGCCCGGTTCAATAAGGACGGTATGGACGCAGTCCATGTCCATATGACCAACACCTCCAACCTGCCTGTTGAGGCGCTGGAGATGGAGTATCCCCTGATGGTGGAAAAGTACGCCCTGTCTGAAAACAGCTGCGGCGCAGGTAAGTACCGCGGCGGTATGGGTATCGTCCGCACCATCCGCATTCTGGAAGAGAGCGGCGACTCCGCGCTGATCTCTGCGGCAACCGAGCGTTCGGTCAGCCGTCCCTGGGGTCTGGAAGGCGGTCAGGGCGGCGGTAACGCCAGCATCAAGATTTACCGCGACGGCCAGCTGATCCTGGACAATCCCAAGCCCAGAAACGTGGTGCTGCAGACCAACGACATCGTGGAAATGGTCACTGCCGGCGCCGGCGGTTACGGTCCTGTTTCCGAGCGCGATCCCGAGCTGCTGCGCCGTGAACTGGCAGAAGGCATCATTGATGAGAATTGGCTGAAAGAAGCCGGTGTCAAATTGGATTGAAGAGATTGTGTTCTCTGAAGTAATGTGTTAAAGTAATAACATATAGAGAGGAGAGATACTCTATACGTAAAACGGTAGAACAGCGACAAACATCCCTAAAAAACATGAAAGTAATTAGGAGGAAAAAACATGAGCGCTAACAAGAAAACAGTGAGCTTCCCCATTGCGATCCTGACGCTGGCAGTCGTTGCCGGTATTATGTCCCTGGGTCTGGCCATTCTGAAACTCAACACCATGGTCACCTTCATCCTGACCTTCCTGGCTGTGTGCTTCATCGCTGTCTGCGTGGGCACCAAGTTCAATGCTCTGGAAGACATGATTCTGGCCGGCTTTAGAAAGACCGCACAGGCCTGCATGATCTTCATTGCCGTCGGCATGGTGGTCGGTGCCTGGATCATCTCCGGTATCGTCCCCTCCATCATCTACTACGGTCTGATGCTCTTCACGCCCTCTTCTTTCCTGGCTCTGGGCTTTGTCGTCTGCTGCGTGGTCTCCTTCTTCACCGGCTCTGCTTATGCCGCTCTGGGTACCATGGGTATCGCCTTCATGGCCATCGGCTACGGCATGGACATCAACCCCGCTCTGGTTGCCGGTATGTCCGTTTCCGGCGCCGTCTTCGGTGATAAGATGTCCCCCTTCTCCGACACCACCAACATGGCTCCCGCAGCTGCCGGTACCGACGTTTTCACCCACATCAAGTCCATGCTGTGGACTGTCATCCCCGCCTTCGTCATCTCCCTGATCCTGTACTTTGTGCTGGGTCTGCGCTATACCGATGCCAGCCCCGATGCTATGCAGGAGCTGCAGAACATCATGGCTGCCTTGAAGGACTCCTTCACCATCTCTCCCTTCCTGCTGCTGGTCCCCGTGCTGACCATCGTCCTGGTTGTTAAGAAGGTTCCCGCCACCATCGCTCTGCTGATCGGTGCCATCATGGGCGTCATCGTTGCCCTCATCGCACAGCCCCAGTTTACTTATGTACAGGTTCTGACCGCTCTGGCCTCCGGCTTCAGCGGCGAGTTCGAAGTGGAAGCCGTTGGCAAGCTGCTCAACCGCGGTGGTATCACCTCCATGACCTCCACCATCATCTACACCATCTTCGCCATCGAGCTGGGCGAGATCATGTATCAGCTGGGCGTGCTGACGGTGATGCTGGATAAGATCCGCGACAGACTGGAGAAGCCCTGCAACCTGATCATTGCTACTCTGCTCTCCTGCCTGGCCACCGTTATGCTGACTACCTCTCAGTACATGGCCATCCTGCTGCCCGGCGAAGTGTTCGAGGATTCCTACAAGAAGGCCAAGGTTGCCCCCTACGTCCTGTCCAGAACGCTGGAAGACGGCGGTACGCTGTTTGCCTTCCTGGTGCCCTGGTCTGCCGCTGCCATCTACTCTCTGGGCGTGCTGGGCGTTTCTGCCGTTGAGTATCTGCCCTATGCCTTCCTGCCCCTGCTGTGCCCCCTGTTTGCCGTTATCTGCGCCATCACCGGTATCGGTGTGTTTGACGTCAAGGGCAACAGCCTGCGCGGCAAGACCATGAAGCGCGTGGAAATCGCCGAAGAGGTCGAAAAGGCCTGAGTTAGCCGAGAAAGGAAATCGCTATGATCTTTGGCGTACTGAAAGATATTAAAGAAGGCGAAAGCCGCGTCATTTGCACCCCGGTGGAAGTAGCTTCCATTGTGGCTGCCGGCCACACCGTTCTGGTGCAAAAGGATGCCGGTAAGGGTGCCGGTTTCCCCGATGAAGCCTATGCCAAGATGGGCGCCCGCATCGTGGAAACTGCCAAGGAAATGTGGGATACCTGTGACTTCCTGGCCAAGGTCAAGGAGATCGAGGCATCCGAATACGGTTATCTGAAAGAAAATCAGATGATCTACTGCTGCATCCATCCCGCCGGCCACCCCGAAGAGGTGCAGGCCATTCTGGACAGCAAGTGCATCGCCATCACCGCAGAAGACAGCCACCGCTACGGCTCCCCCAACTGTGAGGCGGCCGGTAAGCAGGGCGCACTGTTCGGCCTGGAATCCATGCTGACCATCAACGGCGGCAAGGGTAAGTTCGTTGGCGGTTTCGCCGGCGCTCCCGGCATGAACGTGCTGATTCTGGGCGGCGGTGTGGTCGGTCAGGGCGCACTGAGCGTGCTGTATGCTCTGGGCGCCAATGTGACCGTGATGGACATCAATGTTGGTCTGATGCGTCAGCTGGGCAGCCAGTATAACAACAAGATCAACACCATGTACTGCACCAAGGAAACCATCGAGTCTGTTCTGCCTCAGACCGACATGGTGATCAACTGCGTCAAGTGGCCCAAGCAGCGTAAGGACTTCCTGATCACCAAGGAAGCGCTGAAGCTGATGGAACCCGGCAGCGTGCTGGTGGACATCTCCAACGATGATCCCGGCGCCATCGAGTCCAGCCACGAGACCCATCACGACAACCCCCGCTACGTGGTCAACGGCGTGGTGCACTACTGCGTCAGTAATATCCCCGGTGCCGTGGCTCACTCCACTTCTGTGGCACTGGCATCTGAGACGCTGCCCTTGCTGCTGAATATCCTCAATAATGGCCTGACCGAAGCCTGTGTGCGTGACGGTTTCATCCGCCGCAGCCTGACGGCCTACAAGGGCTATCTGACCCATGAGGAGACCAGTGGTATTCAGGGCCGTCCCTGGATTCGTCCCGAGGACATTCTGGGTATTGCCGACCGCAAGCTGGATCCGGCACCTCCTGCCACCACCACCCGCAGCGACAATTTCATCACCTGCTGCAAGTAAATAGTTACATTTGAAAACGGCAGCGGAAAACAAATGGTTCCTCCGCTGCCGTTTTCCTTTTGATCGATGGAAAGAAAGTCGGTGAGATGCGTATGAATTCTTGTCAATTTCCCGTGATGGATGTCAATCTGGATGCGATTCGGAGCAATGCCCGTGTGTATTGCGACCTCTGCGGCCGAAACGGCATCTCTGTGGCGGGTATCATTAAGTTTTCCAATGCCGATCTGCAGATCGCAAAGGCCTATCTCGATGGCGGCTGTGCGCAGCTGGGTGTCTCCCGTGCCAAGCATTTGCAGAAGGTGAAGGAAGCTTTCCCCGATACGCAGACACTCCTTACCCGCAGCCCCACCCGCAGCGAGCTGGAAGTGACTGCGCGATATGCCGATCTGAGTCTGCATTCCGACCCTGATGTGCTGCGTGGTCTGCAGCAGGAGGCGGAGAAGTGGGGGACTACACCCGGTGTGATCCTGATGATCGACGTGGGCGATCTGCGCGAAGGCGTGGATAATATCCCGGAGCTGGTGGAGCTGGCTAAGTTGTGTGAAACGCTGCCCAACCTGCGCCTGAAAGGCATCGGCACCAATCATGCCTGTCTCAACGGCGTTCTTCCCAATCAGGAAAACCTGAGTTTCTTTGTTCAGGCAGCCGAAGCGGTGGAGCAGGCCATTGGCCGCCAGCTGGAGATCCTTTCCGGCGGCAGTTCTATCAACCTCCTGCTCCTGCGTGACGGCATCAACCAAATGCCTGCGCGCATCAATCATCTGCGTCTGGGCGGCTCCATTGCCAATCCCATGAATATGCGCATCGGCCGCAACCTGACGTTCCCCGGCCTCCGGGAGGATAGCCTGCGCCTGACGGCGGAAATCGTGGAAATCCACGAAAAGGCATCGGCCCCGAAAGGGGAGAGCACCAAGAACTGGGCAGGACGGACGGTGGTGCGTGAGGATAAAGGCCGCCGCCTGCGTGCCATTCTTGCCCTTGGCAGTCAGGATGTAGGTGATGTCGGTCTGCTGATTCCCGAAATGGAAGGCGTCGAGATCGTCGGCCATAGCAGTGACCATACCATTGTGGACGTGACTGATACGGCGCGTGTCTGGCGCTCCGGTGATACGCTGACCTTCAAGGTGCGCTATTCCAATATGCTCTATGGTTTTTCCGGTGACCACGTACATAAGACCTATCATCGGGATGAATGACAAGCGCACTTTTTAGGTAAAAAAAGAACCCGGAAGTCTTGTAAAAGACTTCCGGGTGTTATTTTTTGGCTTATTCCCACTCGATGGTGCCGATGGGCTTGGGCGTCAGATCCATCAGCACGCGGTTGATACCTTCCACCTCATGGGTGATGCGGTAGGTGATCTTGTGCAGCACCTCGTAGGGGATCTCCTCGATGGTGGCGGTCATGGCGTCCTTGGTGTTCACGGCGCGGATGATGGCGGGCCAGCCCTCATAGCGGCTCTCGTCGCGCACGCCCACACTCTTGATGTCGGGCACGGCAATGAAATACTGCCACACCTTCTCGCTCAGGCCGCACTTGTCGAACTCGTCGCGCAGGATGGCATCGGCCTCACGCAGCGCATGCAGGCGGTCGCGGGTGATCGCGCCCAGGCAGCGAACGCCCAGACCCGGACCCGGGAACGGCTGACGATAGACCATGCCGTGGGGCAGACCCAGGGCCTCGCCCACCACGCGCACCTCGTCCTTGAACAGCAGCTTCACCGGCTCCACCAGTTCCATCTGCATATCCTCGGGCAGGCCGCCCACGTTGTGGTGAGACTTGACGGGCTT
>JAZRRQ010000158.1:0-14761 GCA_045650885.1 Vescimonas sp.
GCCACCTCGAACATCTGCAGATGTTCGAGGTGGCACTTCTTATTTTCTACTGCGCTTACGGCTGTTTTGCCCAACCTTTTACACAAATATTGGGGTGTCCCTGCCGTATCCCACGCAGCAATCTTAAACCCCCTGTCCATCCGGTCTATGAGATCCCGAAAAAGCCTCGTCAAAAAGCGAGCCAAAAATCCGTAGTAACGAAGCAACTCAAATGCTCGGCTAAAAAACAAAAAACACAATATGTTCGTTCAGAATCCTTGAAATTCCTATTCAATAAGGATTGCACGTATCAATGGTTTGAAGTGCAGGCCGTCTTGAATGTACGTTTAACCTACAGTCTCTTCTTTTTTTAATTTTTTAAAAAATTTTGGAAATCGGTTTGGTGATTTGTAAAAAACTGCGGTAAAAATATAATGTAGGCTTTAAACACTCTTATTCCAAACAGGAGGACGGTTATGCACACAACACAAACCTATCATTTTCTTGCCATTGTCTCGCCAGAGCGCGAGGTCTATGTGGTAAAAACCACAACGCCCCACTTCCGCAAGCTTTACAAGAGCCATCGGGATGGCCACCATCTAGTGACCGCCCATCTTTTCCAAACCGGAAATCCCGCCCTATTTTTGCTTGAGTCAGCACAAGTTCCTGCAGGAAAGGCTCTTGCGCGCTGCATCCTGTGGTCACGCCGGTTTCACGAGGCAGGCTATGCAGTGATCAACTGGGACAATATCACTCCCTACGTGGAACATCCACACCCAGACGACCCCGCTACTTATGCAGCGATACAAAGCTTCAGCTTAGCCGCACTCTGCATGCCAGAGCGCGATCTCGCCCGTAATTACAGTTTCAAAGGCTCGCCGACTCATACCATTAAGCTCTCGGTCTCACATGAGGAATGGGGTGCACTGCAATTAGATGCCACTCACAAAGGCTTGTCCTTAGACAGATATCTGCGCGAGCGTTTTTACAATGGCATCGTAAAGACCATTTCCCTACCTGAGCTCCGTAGTTGCGAGCAGCAGTGTCGCCAAGTAGTCACGCTGTTGGAGCGTGAAACGCGCCTGGCACTCTTACATGGTAAGTGCGAAGTGAATATTAATCGGCTGCACACTGCCACCCACGACCTGCGCCTACAGGTTCAACTGTTGACAGCTGCGCTCCAGCGCTACACGGAGGAGCTCTCGTTATGACTTGTCAAGTGTACCCCATCTACTTATACAGAGGCAAGCCACTATCTCACCACATAGACTATGTGACGGATCCCACCAAAGTCTTGCCGGATCATGATAATAGCCTCGGCTTTCTTCTTGAGCAATCCTCCACCCCCACTCTGCAAGAAATCTTCGTCACGGAAAGTGACAAGATTACTGCTGCGTACGTGAGCGGCTATCTCACGACGCCAGACGAGCTGACAGCCCGTGTAAACTACCTGCAGCAGGTTTATCTGCACTATCGGCCCTCTGCCCGAGTCTATCATGGCCCTATCGCTTATCAAGTAGTCCTCTCCGCAGCTCCCGATGAGCACATCTCCGACCAAGATATGCACACGTTTGCCGGTGAAGTAGTGGGCTTTTTCCAACATGCCGCTATATGGGCGACGCATATCCGTCCTGTATGGGATGAGCGATGGGGTCTTTTGCGCGGCATGTGCAAGCACTCGCATATTCTGGTCGCTGCCTTCCCAGATATTACCTACGAGATACCCCAAAAGCTTCGTTTGGGCTATCATTACCAGCGCCTGAGGGAGGTTGTAGATCGCTTGGCCATCAAGCATGGCTATCAAGTCCTTGTTGACGCTGATCTCCACAAGTCCTCCTCTTACTATGGAACTATGTGCGCCAAAAAAGGGGATAGCTGGCTGCAGACTGCTCGCGACGAGCTGTCTGCTTTGATAGAGGAGTCCGTGAGTCGTAGCGACTACGAACAGCTACTGTCTAAGCGCGGCTACGCGCTTAGACAGATAGGACCTGACTTTTGCTACGATCTCCCGAATAGTCATCGAGCAATGGGCCACACCCTTGGCCGGAAGTACACACTAGAGTCCCTCGAAGCTCGGTGGGCAGCGGCGCACGAGGGTAGCATAGACTCTCAGTTAACCCGGGCAGAAATCGAATTCGGCCCCCTCTATGTACGCATCCCCTTAGGCGGTGCCTTTAAAGACGCCAAGACATACTACCGTTGCAGCTTACGGGTTCTGGCAACGACTTATCTTGAAGGCTCACTTGTATCCTATTTCCAGCGTGGCTGTATCTACGAAATCCTTGATGCAAACGGAAACTTGGTTCGCCGCGCCGAGGGCCAGCAGCTTTTAAACTATCTCGGTTGCGGGCCTTCTGCATGGGTGCGCACTGAAGATCTCTCCCTTGAAACTCGTAAGCGTCGCCTTGACTGGCACCTGCAGCGCATAGCCCTCGAAGCAGAGCGTAGGTGCGAATACTATACTCAATCTGCCGAACTTCGATATGAGTACAAAAGCCGCTGGTATCATGAGCACTGTGATCAACTTGAGGACGAAATTAGGGTCGAGCCCAACTTGGCAGCATACGCCGAAAAGACCATGATTGAAATTCTGCTTCTGCGTATCCTAGAGGATTTAATACCTACCTTTGATAGCGGTTTATGGAAAGCATATCGTCTATCAGAAGTCCGTGCAAACAACGAGAAATGTCAGCGAAGCGTAGATGCCTGTGCCATCATGCGTGCAGAAGGCATCGATTCTGCACTTGAACTGGACCTTCGGACTACAGAAGCTCGACATCGCTATGACCAACTGGTTCAAGATCTCGCAGATATTAATCTGCAGCTGGAGGCCCTGCACCCTCTCATGAGGGCTATGAGTCGATGTCGGGAAGCGCGGGAAGCTTTTGACTCCTGTTGCGCCAGGGCTGAAAGCTTTGATGCGCTTTGCACATGCTATCCAGAGGTAGTGCAGGCATATGAAGATGCGGTGAGCACTGTAGGTCACGAGGTCATCAGCCAGTGGGCTAGTTTTCGTGAGCTCTCCCTGCACTACCAGGTCCTGAAATCTAGACAGCCTATGCTGCGACAAGCAGTATCCGCAGAACTTGAGCGAAAGCAGAAACTAGAACTCGCACAACGAGAACGGCTAGCGCGTTCGTATTATGCGCAGCTATCAACCGAACTTCGCTGTGCTGAAGACTGGGACAGCATTTGGGGTCAGGAACCTATTATCCCCAGTACTACGACAGCAGCGCAACCTTGCACAAAAGACCTTGGCTCGCACCCCACACTATCTGACCAGATCCTAAATGCTCAAAGGCCTCATAGAAAAGTCGAAGAGCTGCCCGACAATAAAGAAGTCCCATCTTCTGTCTCAACGGATGCTCAGCAGAAACCTTCTCTTGCAGGTCAAATGTGCAGAGCCGATAGCCGCAGTGAATCCAAAGCAGTTCGCATTCCAACAAAGGGACCGACCCACTAGCGCGCTGCTGTATGGCTCAAAAAAACGAGCCTCTCCTTATAATGTCCTAGTGTAGTACAGTCGTGTTAGACGCCCATTTTGGTCTTGTACTGAACTGGGCGTCTATGATCCAAAGTACTCATAGGCGCCTGTTGTATATTTGTGCGCTTAAAAAGCATGCAAGCAAGGAGACTACCTCAACTACGTATTCATTCCTTTTTTGAATCAGCAATTGGCACATAGCCAAAAACTACGCAGGATAATCACGGTTCGGATCATCCTGCGTAGTTTTTAATTTACTTACATTTTACACGGAAACAAAGTGCTCCCACTTGGTATAGTCAAAGTCCTTAAACTGCTTCTCCAGCGTGATGTAGTCGTTCTTACCGGAGCCGGTCATGGGAATCACGTCCACAGGCAGAACCGCCACGGGCTTGCCGCGCTCTTCCAGCTTATCCAGGCACTCGTGATAGATCTCCTTGCACAGAGCTTCCTTATCAGCAACGTTAGCGTCCAGTTCCACCACAACCAGAGGATACTCGCCCTGACCGTGGCTGCGGTCCTTCACGCCGATAACGCAGCAGTTATGTACGGTACGGCGGGCGGCAACCATGCTCTCGATGTTAACAGGGAACACCTTGTGGCCATCGAAACGGGTGATCATGCGCTTGACTCTGCCCTTGACGAACACGAAACCGTCCTCATCCATATAGCCCAGGTCACCGGAGTGGACCCAGACCTGACCGTCGGTGTGATAGCGCATCACGTGGGCAGTCTCGCTGTTGCGGTTAAAGTAGCCCTTCATCAGCGTGGGACCGGCAATGCAAATCTCACCGATCTGATTGTAACCCAGCTCCTCGCCGGTCTCGGGGTCAAAAATGGAAATAGTGGTTGCCACAGAGGGGATGCCGACGCTGAATTCCTTATAGATATCGTTGACGCAGAAGGAAGCAGCGGCAGAAACCTCGGACATGCCGTAGCCCTGCGCCAGAGGATAGCGGATCTTGTGCTCTTTCATAAACTTGGTGAGCTTCTGGGACAGACCCTCGTTCATGGTGTCACCACCGGAACCCAGCGTGGTCAGGAAGGAAAGATCCATACCCTTCATTTCCTTGCTCTCCATCAGCAGATCGTAGAAAGCAGGGGTGCTGATCATGTGGTTGGGACGGAACTGCTTGACCAGCTTACCAAACTCCGTGGGGACAAAGCGGGGGATCGGCACCAGCTGCGCACGCATGCAAAGAGGCATGTGCAAACCACAGACCATACCGTAAGAGGTAAAGACGGGAATGATGCCCAGGAAACGCTCGCCGGGGCGAACATCCAGGCCGGCGTGCTGGAAGTTGAAGCACACGGCGTTCATGCTGTCGTTGGTCAGCATAACACCCTTGGGGAAACCGGTGGTGCCGCCGGTATAGGCCACAGCCACAGTGCGGTCACCCTTGTAAGGTGCTTCCTTGACCTTGGGTGCTCTGGGCGCATTGCCGGCAGCAACGAAGGTCTTCCAGCTGATGATGGAATCGCTGTAAGGGATGTCGGTCTTGGTCTTGTGGTTCATGACCATCTTCTTGATGGGGGACAGAGACTGGGCGGGAGAGAGGATAACGATCTTCTCCTGCGCAATGTCCTTCAGACCGGCACGCAGCTTGGGGAATGCGATATTGACGACCATGGTCATCTTGGATCCGGATTCCTTGATCATACGGCAGATATTCTCAGGATCCAGGCGGGGATCGATGGTGTTGGCCGTAGCGCCCAGCTTATTCAGGGCGTAGATACAGGCGATACACTCGGGAATCGCCACGCACAGGAAAGAGACCATGTCGCCTTCCTTCACGCCCATGGCGGTGAAAGCTCTGGCAGCCTCATCGATCCGCTTGAACAGATCGGTAAAGGTGATGTCGGTGCCATAATAGTGGATGGCAACCTCATCCATTCTGTCCTGATTACGTTCTTTCAAATAACGATATGCGGTTGTTTTCGGTACGGCGGCGGTGAGCGCCTCTTTGGGATAATATTTCATCCATACCTTTTCTTCTGAAATGCGCAACTTCTTTATCCTCCATCTTTATAGCTTTATATCACTAAGTACATTTCTGTGAAGTATCCTTTCGGTGTCAAACACCGTTAAAACATGAAGATATCCGCGTCAAAATACAGCTGTCGCTTGGCGCGTTACTAAATGCATATACAAAAAGAGCACCGTGCTTCTTTGTTTTTAGACACTCCTCTCAACGGTGTTTAATATTATAACTATAAATTGAAAAAAAAGCAAGAGAAATTCAAAAAAACGAAAAATTTACGCGAAATTTTCCATGTTTTGGACATAAACTCAACCTTCGGCTACGTTTATACCCCAAAGTTTGGTAGCCGGGAGCCTGTACTGCCAACAAGAAAACAGCCGTATTTTGTTCGCCTCTCTCTTCAAAACTCGTGATATCGCTCTTTTCTGAAACACGTTCCTTTTGATCAGACACTCCTTATGATATAAAAAGTTGCCTTTTTCCACTAAATAAGTATTGGCTTTTATCTTTTCTTGCAGTATAATATAAAATGAATTTTTATGGCGAAATTTTAGAAAGGACAATCTGACGCAATATGAAACGGTTTTATAGTGGTGTTGTCCAACGCAGAAACGTCGTTTTGGCAGCCTTTGTCGTTCTGACAGCCCTATGCTTTTTCTTAGAGAAACTGGTCGTTGTCAATTATGACATCAATGACTATCTCCCGGAGGGTTCTCATTCCACCGTCTCTCTGGAGATCATGGAACAGGAATTTTCCGGCGGCATCCCCAATACTCGCGTTATGATCCATAACGTGACGATCCCTCAGGCCCTGGAGTATAAACAGCTCCTTCGTGAAGTAGAAGGCGTTACTGCTGTCACCTGGCTGGACGACAGTGTGGATATCACCGTTCCTTTGGCTGCACTGGACAGCGCCGTTGTCGAATCCCATTATAAAGACGGAACGGCTCTTTTCAGCGTTACCATCGATGAGGAATACTGCATCACTGCGATTGACGCCATCCGCGAAATTGTAGGTGATGACAACGCCATCTCCGGCAGTGCCGCTTCCATCGCCGTGTCTACTACAAAGACGGTAGCAGAAGTCCCTATGATCTCAGCTATTGCCGTGGTGTTCGCTTTGTTGGTTCTGCTTTTGACCACCAACTCCTGGCTCTCTCCCCTGGTGGTGTTGGGCGGTATTGGTGTGGCTGTCGTGATCAATGGCGGTACCAACCTGATTTTCGGCGAGATCTCTTTCATCACCAATGCTGCCGGAAGCATCTTGCAGTTGGCCGTGTCTTTGGATTACTCCGTCTTCCTGCTCCACCGCTTCTCTGAATGTCTGAAGACCAATTCGGATCCGGAAACGGCCATGGTGGATGCACTGTGTAAATCTACCAGTTCTATTCTCTCCAGCGGTTTGACCACCGTCATCGGATTCCTGGCACTTGCTCTGATGCAATTCAAAATCGGCCCCGACCTGGGTCTTGCTCTGGCCAAGGGCGTTGTCATCAGCCTGATCACCGTTTTTGTGTTCACGCCGTCTTTGATTCTGGTTGCTCATCCGCTCATCATGCGCACGAAGCACCGTGAGTTCCTGCCCGATTTCAAGGGTTTCGGCAAGGTTGTACGCCGCGTCGCAATTCCCTTCGTCTGCGCCTTCCTCATCGTCGTGCTTCCCGCTTTTCTGGCCTCCAATGCCAATTCCTATTACTACGGCGCTTCTGAGATCTTTGGTTCCAACACCCAGTACGGTGCTGATACAGAGGCAACAGACGCTCTCTTTGGTATCAGCGATACCTACGTACTGCTGGTTCCTAAGGGCGACACTGCCATGCAAACCAGACTCTCCAACAGACTGCACAATCTGGACCATGTCACCGGCATCATCTCCTTCGTGGATATGGCCGGCGCCGAAATCCCCACAGCTTATCTGGATGCCGCAACGCTGGCACTTCTGGAATCTGAAAATTATTCCCGTATGGTCATTTCTGTCAGCGTACCTACCGAGGGCGAAGAAACCTTCGCGCTGGTGGAGGAGATCCGCGATGTGGCCCAGTCCTATTATCCTGACGAGTACTATCTGGCCGGTCGCGGTGTGAGCACCTATGACCTGATGGATACCATCACGGCAGATATGCTGAAAGTCAATCTGCTGGCCATCGGCGCGGTATTCCTGATTCTGCTTTTGACCATGCGCTCGGTGATCCTGCCCATCATTCTGGTGCTGGGCATCGAGACGGCCATCTGGCTGAACCTGTCCATCCCCTATTTCACCGACTCCAAGATCTTCTACATTGCCTATCTGATCATCAGCGCCATTCAGCTCGGCGCCACCGTGGACTACGCCATTTTGATGGCCGACCGTTACCGTGAAAACCGGCAGCATCTGGATAGAAGCGCGTCTGTTATCCAAACGATTTCCGATGTAACGGTATCGATCCTCATCTCCGGCAGCGTGATGACCGTGGTGGGTATGCTGATGAGCTACCTCTCTTCTAACCGTCTGCTGGGTCAGCTGGGCCTGTTGATCGGCCGCGGCGCCATCTTCTCTTTGATCATCGTTTTCTTCGTCCTGCCGGGTCTGCTGTATTTGACCGACAAGCTGACCGTAGGCCGGAAACTCGCCAAAAAAACCATCCCCACAGGAGGAACTGCCCAATGATTCGTTTTACCACCCAACTGCGCAAGGCGTTGTGCCTCTGCCTGACCCTGCTTCTGCTGGTCTGCGCCCTCCCCGTCCGCGCACTGGCCACCGGCGCCAACACCCCGAAAGAAGAAGTGGTCTATGTCAACCTCAACGCCAACGGCGCTGTGGAAGAGATCAACGTCGTCAACATCTTCAACCTCCCTCAGGGCGGCACCATCACCGACTACGGTGTTTACGAGTCCCTGCGCAACATGACCAGTACCGCTCCCATTAAATATAAGCTCGACACCGTCACCATTGATGCCCAGCCCGGCAAGCTCTACTACGAGGGCAAGCTCTCCAGCACCGTGATCCCCTGGAACATCGACGTGCGCTATTATCTGGACGGTGAGGAGCTGAGCGCCAAAGAGGTGGCTGGCAAATCTGGCAATCTGAAGATCGCCATTGACATCTCCCGCAACCAGAACAGCGACACCAATTTCTTCGCCGGCTTTGCCCTGCAGGTGTCCCTGACGCTGGACACCGCCAAGTGCAGCCACATCGTGGCCACCGATGCCACCATCGCCAACGTGGGCAGCAGCAAGCAGATCACCTACACCATCCTCCCCAGCACCGGCGCCAATCTGGAGATCACCTCCACCGTCTCCAACTTCTCCATGGACGGCATTTCCATCAATGCCATCCCGCTGAACCTGAATGTGGAGCTGGACGATGCCGCGCTGATGAGTCAGGTCAACGAGCTGATGTCTGCGCTGGCCCAGCTGGATAACGGCGCTTCCAGCCTCCACAGCGGTATCTCCGACCTGCAAAGCGGCGCTCAGTCCGGTCTGGGCGCCGGTGTCACCAGCCTCCATGACGGTGCCGCCAAGCTGGAAAGCGGCGCGTCCGAGCTGCAAAACGGCGGTGCTATCCTCCACAGCGGCGCACAGGAGCTCAAGGACGGCACCGTGACCCTCAACGACGGTATCCAGACCCTCCACAGCGGCCTTGAACTGATGCAAAGCGCCCTCAACGAGCTCAACGGCGAGTCTTCCACTCTGAAGAAGGGTTCTGCCGCCTATTACTCCGCTCTGACACAGCTGCAGCAGAACATCAACAACATGTCCTTCACCAGTGAGGACCTGTCCGCCCTGGCCGACGCCTCCGGCAAGATCCTCAGTGGTCTGACCGAGCTGGTATCCGGTGCCCGGGCGCTGCAGGACAATGTCAGCTTCGCCGCCCTCAAGTCCGTCATGGCCTCCAACGGTCTGAATGTGGACTCCCTGATGGCCAACAACGATCTGGCCATGGCGCAGCTGCGCCAGTCCATCGACGAGAACGCCGGTATGATCAACACCCTCAAGCTGCTGGGCTATGACGTTTCCGGTCTCTTCGCCCAGTTGGAGCAGGTCATTCTTCTGCTGGATGCCAACAACGCCTTCATCGACGGCACGGAAACGTATCTAAACACCGTCAACAGCAACATCGCCACGCTGGTCTCCGGCGCTGAAACCATGAAGGCCAACTACGCCCAGTTTAATGAACAGATCACCAAGCTGGTCAACGGCCTGAAGAACGTGGGCCTCAGCATGACGCTGCTCAAATCCGCCGTTAACACCCTCGTCGCTGAGTACAGCAAAATCGACAGCGGCATCGGCGCCTATAGCGGTGCTGTGGCCGACATCGTCTCTGCCTACAGCGAGATCGTCAACGGCTCTGCCAAGCTGGCTGCCAGCGGCAAAGATCTGGTGGACGGTGCGGCGCAGCTCTATGACGGCACCGGTGCGCTGCTGAGCGGCATCGCTGAGATCTATGAAGGCGCAGGCACGCTGCGCGACGGCGCCGATCAGCTGGACGACGGCATGAACGAGCTGCTTGACGGCATCGCTGAGATCTATGCTGGTTCCTCCGCTCTGGAAAGCGGCACCTCCACCATACTGGGTGAGAGTCAGGGCATCGACGGCGGCAGCATCCTCGGTCAGATCGACGATCTGCTGGCCAGCATCACCGGCGAGGACGTGGAGATCACCTCCTTCGTCTCCGAGGAAAACACCAACATCGAGAGCGTCCAGTTTGTCATCAAGACGTCTGCTATTCAGCCCGACGCCCAGTCCCAGAATGATATTCACGAAGAGGTCACCCTCACCTTCTGGCAGAAATTGCTGAAGCTGTTTGGCCTCTATAAGTAAAATACCGTTCCAAGGACATGGTGAACGGTACATAACCGGACCTATACAAAGAATCCACCGACGGCTGTGTCGGTGGATTCTTGCTTCTATGGCTGAATATAATTTTACCCCCTGATGTAGTTAACTCCTACATCAGGGGGTACCTGTTGTCTGTCTTTGCCAGATATGTTCACGCTTTAAACAGATCTCTTTATCCTATCTATTTTTGTATCACCGCTTATGCAGCAACTTATTCCTGAACTTCAGAGCCCTTCTTCTTTTTCAGGACCACCACAACGGCAACACCGGCAACGACAACAACTGCTGCGATACCGACATACAGGCCTGCGGAACCGCCAGCGGCCTCAGAAGCAGGAATCACCACCGTCTTGGCGTCGGTGAAGGTTTCACCTTCCACCACGGCGGAAGCGGTATACACGGTCTTGCCGTCCACGCCCTTCTGGGGCTGAGTGGTCTCAGTCGTGATCGTCACATTCTCGCTCTTCACCTCAACGGCATTGAGGCAGCCCTTGCAAACCATTCTCACGCTGGCAGCGCTGTAATCCTCAGCCCAAGTCCAGGTGGTAATATAGCTGTGAGCCTTGGCGGAAGCCTCACCCTCCGCGGTGGCAGTATAGGTCTTGTCGCCGAGCTTCATGGTGGCAGTATAAGTCACCTTGCCGCCGGTGGCGCAGGAAGCCTTACCGTCAGTCGTCACAACGGCATCGGCGGTGAAATCTTCACCGCACACAGAGCAGCCGTAGGCAGCCTTGCAGGTAGCGTTGCCTTCACCCCAGGTGAAGGTAGGCTCGGTATAGCTGTGACCCTTGGCATCCACATAGTCGCCCTTGTAGCTATCACCGCAGGAGGTGCAGGTATAAGTAGTGTAGCCCTTCTCCGTGCAGGTGGGGGCCGTCACGCTGGTGGTGTTCTGGTGCTTATGGCCCAGAGCGGGGATCTTCTCGGTTTTGGTCTCACCGCAGGCGGAGCACTTGTAGGTGCGGACACCGGCTGCTTCCTCAGTGGGTTCAGTAGTCACAGTGCCATTATCCCAATTGTGGCCCAACGCCGCGATCTCCTCCGCCTTGGTCTCGCCGCAGGCAGAGCACTTGTAGGCGGTGGAACCCTTCTCCTCGCAAGTAGGCTCGGTCACAGCGCCCTTCTCCCACTTGTGACCCAGGGCAGCAGTCTCCTGAGTCTTAGTCTCACCACAGGCGGTGCACTTATAGACTGTGTGACCCTTCTCGGTGCAGGTAGGAGCAGTCACAGTTCCCTTATCCCACTTGTGGCTCAGGGCGGGGAGTTCCTCTTTCTTGGTCTCGCCACAGGCGGCGCACTTATAGGTGATGTGACCCTTATCGTTGCAGGTGGGGGCAGTCACAGTACCCTTATCCCACTTGTGGCCCAAAGCGTCCTTATAATCGTCCTTGTAGCTGTCGCCGCAGGAGCAAGTATAGGTGGTGTAGCCCTTATCGTTGCAGGTGGGGGCAGTCACAGTCTTGGTGTACTTGTGGGTATGGTCCAGAGCAGGGATTTCCTCAGTCTTGGTCTCACCGCAGACAGTGCACTTGTAGGTGCGGACACCGGGCTTGCCCTCAGTGGCAGGGGTGGTCACGGTACCGTTATCCCACTTGTGACCCAGTGCAGCCACTTCGTCAGCCTTATAGCTGTCGCCGCAGACGCAGGTGTAGGTGGTATAGCCCTTCTCCGTGCAGGTGGGGGCGGTCACGACCTTGTTGTGGCTGTGGGTGTGGGGATTCTTAACAGAAACACCACCAGCAACTACAGAAGGATTCAGAGACACAGAAGAAGTGTTGGCCAGTCGGCTGACGTTGACGGAAACGGAAGCTACCCCGTCCGGAGCGCTATCAGCCACAGCGAAAGTAGCGCTCAGCAATACGCCGTCACCCGTAACATCAGTGGCAGAGGAAAAGGTCACGAGGCCCTTTGCCTCATTCACCGCGCCGCCAGCCAGCAGGCCGGTAGAGATTCTCTTCAGTGTCAGTACAGAACTGTCATAAACAAGCTGCACCTTTGCTGCGGCAAAACCGGTGTTTCCGGAAATGGACACATCAATGGTCACTTCCTCGCCAGCTTTGGCATTGACACTGTCCACATAAATGGCAGTTCCCGCCGCAAAGGCGGTAGACACCAGCATACTGGCCGCCAGGGCGAAGATAACCAAAAGACTTAAGATCTTTTTCATGTTGTTTTCTCCTTTTCTTTTTCCGTTGGGTTTACGCGGCGGGCAGCTTCTCGATCAGCTCGGCATCCAGGCGCAGGATCAGCATGGAGTCCAGCGTATCCACCAGACCGTCACCGTTCGCATCGCCCATTTTCAGATTCAGCTCATCGGCGCCGATCAGTTCAGCATCCCAGCGCAGGATCAGCATAGAGTCCAGCGTATCCACCAGACCGTCGCCGTTCACATCACCCAGCAGGCCTTCGGCCTCAGGCGCCAGCGCAGCCAGAATCTGATCCTTCATATAGGTGTTTCCGGCCACAGTAGCATGGAAATCCGCAGAAGTCTCGGCATAGGACATCAAATAGTCCATCATCTCGTATGCCGTGCCGTCGCTCATCTTTTTGTCCGCGTTGCTTTCGGTGTTGTAAACATCCACAAACGTGGTGTTGGGAGTGGCCTCGGCATAATCCAGAAAATAGAGGCTCATGGCTTTCACCATATATCCATAATATTCACCAAAGGGAATCTGTTCCTCGCCCATTTTGAGAACCAGCTCGTCAGTCGGATTATACATGCTCAAGACGAGCAGCTCCGCATTCGGTGCGATTTCATGGATCTTATTGAAGACCGCTTCGGAATCCTCCATAAAGGTCACATAGGCATAGAGGAAGTACTCCATGAAGTCCGTCATCAACTCCGCCACAGGAACATTGATGATCAGTCTATCCTTAATGCTCGCAGGAACCGACAGCCCTGCCACCTCAACCAAATTGACAGGGATGCTCTCCGGGGTGCCCTCTTCAATCAGCTTAGCCTTTGTTTCAGCCAAAGTCGCAGCCAGCTGTGCAGCGCCTTCCGCGCCGAGGTAGGCTTCCCAATTCATCTTGTAGACTCTGTCATTATCCAGATCGACATACTGGCTAAGCGTTTTCTTGATCGTACCACCAAGGAAGCCTTTCAGCAAAGAAGCCAGCTCCTTATTGAGGAGCTCTGCCATTCTTCCGGAAAGCTGAGCATTGATAAAGCTGGTAAAATGGCAGCTGCCGATGCTGACGGTAATCAAATCCGCCTTTGCCAGTTCCGTTACATAGTCATTGCGCATTTTCTCAAAGCCACCGGCATACGTGTCAATGAGCTTCTTGGTGCAGCTACTCGTATAATCATCGGCTGCAAAGCTTGCATCCAGGATATAGCGCAGATCCGTCGCGCGCAAGCCGGCCATCGCCAGCTGCTCATACTCCACACCCAAGGCCTGGGCCACCTGATAGGGAGCAGATGCAGGAACCTCCGCCTTATATCCGTAATTCGTATATGCGGGGTCTCCGGTGCCCATGCCGATGATGGTGCTGTCACCAAGAGACACAAGGTAAGAATTCTCACCGGCAACATAACCGGCAGTCCCGTGAGGTTTATTGTACTCTTTGTCGATCACTTCCATAATTTCCTGAAGGCTTTCTTCTTCATTGCCCAGAATGCCTCCATTCAGAATCTCCAGAACTGCGTTGTTGATCGTCTCATTACCCGGCAGCAAATCCATCAAATCGCTGATGCCCTTGTCGCCCGCAAATGCAGTAGGTATCATCGTAAAAATCATTACGAAAGCTAATACCATGCACAAAAATCTTCTTTTCATACGTACCTCCTAACAAATTGTAGCGGCCATCACCTTATACGCTGACACCGCTATAAAGATTCTTACGCTTCATTTGATAGTACTTATTTTTCTTCACGTAGCTTATCTCTTCGGCAAAGATCCTTTTACCAAGCCCCTCATTTCTTTTCCATTAAAAGTTCGGAAAAAGAAAAACCACCAGTTAAATCGACCGCTTCTGGTTTACGTATATAGAGGTCCTACATTTCACAAATACTGCCAAAATTCACATTTAACCAGTTAGTATTATATATGTGAAAAGAGAAAATTACAATACTATTCTCATATTATCTAGAACCAAAAAATAACATTATTTCCCCCTCCCTTGCTTATTTTGGTTCCGATGATATACTGTTTAGGTCAAAATTTTCACTTGTCTTCTGCTATTATTTGCTGTTCTTTTACAAAAAAAGATCACGTCTTCCCGATGATCGGGAAGACGTGATCTTTACATTTAGGTTTTTGTAGAATCAATCCGATTCAATTAGGCGGTCTTTTTCTTCTTCAGAACCACCACAGCGGCAGCAGCGGCCACCAGCATCATGCTCACATACAGGCCGACCATAGTGGTATCGCCGGTATCGGGAACGGCGGGCAGCTTGGGCAGCTCCACAGTCTTGGTCTCGCTGTACTGCTTGCCGAAGAACTCAACGCTGGCAGTGTACTTAGCCTCGCCAACCTCCTCAACGGTGGGCTGCTTC
>JAZRRQ010000159.1:0-6727 GCA_045650885.1 Vescimonas sp.
GATTTCCTGGGCTGCCATTTCGTGGACGCCCCTGGGGGGCGGGTGTTCAATCTTGTCGGCAGCGTCACCGAGGAGCAGAGCTATCAGAACCTGCGCTGCGCCGCCGCCGGACGCAAGATCGTGATCCCCGGTTTCTACGGCGCCATGCCCGACGGCACCGTCAAGACCTTCAGCCGCGGCGGCAGCGACATCACCGGTGCGCTGGCAGCTGCCGCGCTGGACGCCAGCGTGTACGAGAACTGGACCGACGTGTCCGGCTTTTTGATGGCAGACCCCAAGATCGTCAAGGATCCGCTGCCCATCGAGCGCATTACGTACGGCGAGCTGCGTGAGCTCAGCTACATCGGCGCGCAGGTGCTCCACGAAGGCACCATCTTCCCCGTGCGCAAGAAGGGCATCCCCCTGAACGTGCGCAACACCAACCAGCCCGACCATCCCGGCACCATCATCAAGGAGACCTTTGACGATGAGGGCGAGCAGCAGCACGGCCTGATTACCGGTATTGCCGGACGCAAGAACTACACCGCCATCTCCATCACCAAGGTCGGTCTGACCAGCGAAGTCGGTCTGCTGCGCCATCTGCTGGAGATCGTGGCCAAGTACAACGTGTCCGTCGAGTATCTGCCCAGCGGTATCGACTACGTCTCGCTGGTGGTGGAAGCCGAGGACGTGCAGGCGTGCCTGTACCAGCTGCTCGGTGAGCTGGAGCGTGAGATCCGCCCCGACAGCATTCAGGTGGTGGAAAATCTGGCGGTTCTGGCCGCTGTCGGCCGCCGCATGGCCTTTACCCCCGGCATCTCCGGCAAGATCTTTGGCGCGCTGGGCGCAGCCGGTATCAATGTGCGTATGATCATGCAGGGTCTGGCAGAGCTGAATATGCTCATCGGTGTGGAGGACAAGGACTTCGACAACGCCGTGCGGGTGCTGTATGACAGCTTTATGAAGTAAGGAGGACACCAACCATGAAGAAAGTGAAAGTTGCCATTCTCGGTGCCACCGGTGCGGTGGGCCGCGAGATGATGAATATTCTGGCCGAGCGCAATTTCCCCGTGGAGGAGCTGCATCTGCTGGCAAGTCCCAGAAGCGTGGGTCAGAAGGTGGAGTGGAACGGTCAGGAACTGACGGTGGAGCTGGCCTGCGACGAGGCCTTTGAGGGTATGGACATCGTGCTGGGCGCTGCCGAGAACGACATTGCCGAGCGTTTTGCTCCCGCCATCGTGAAGGCCGGCGCCGTGTTTGTGGATAACTCCAGCGCCTTCCGTCTGAACCCCGATGTGCCTCTGGTGGTGCCGGAGATCAATCCTCAGGACGCACTGAACCACAAGGGTATTATTTCCAACCCCAACTGCACCACCATCATTTCTCTGGTGGCAGTCAATGCCCTCAACGCCGCCAGCCCCATCGAGGCTATGGTGGCCTCCAGCTATCAGGCGACCTCCGGTGCCGGTGCTGCCGGTCCCGTGGAACTGATGGATCAGGTGGACGCCCTGCGCCGCGGTGAGCAGCCCGAGATCAAGGTGTTCCAGCACCAGATCGCCTTCAACGTCATTCCCCAGATCGGCGGCGAGGCCTTTGAGGGCTACACCTCGGAGGAGATGAAGCTGCAGAACGAGGGCCGCAAGATTATGCACCTGCCGGAGCTGAAGGTCAGCTGCACCTGCGTGCGCGTGCCGGTGGTGCGCAGCCACAGTGTGTCCATCGTGGTGAAGACCAAGGAGAAGGTCAGCGTGGAGAAGGCAAAGGAACTGATCGCTGCTGCCCCCGGCTGCCGTCTGGTGGACGATCTGAAGAACAAGGTCTATCCCATGCCGCTGGATACCAGCAACCAGGATATCGTGTTTGTCGGCCGCATCCGCGAGGATCTGACGGGCGAGAACGGTCTGAACCTGTGGTGCTGCGGTGACCAGGTCCGCAAGGGCGCTGCCACCAACGCCGTGCAGATCGCAGAGCTGCTGGTGAAGTAAAAAAAGCAACCAAAAAGCTCCCCCGACGTTCGGGGGAGCTTTTTTTGTGCGGTGTTACTTCGTGGGCTTATCGGGCCATGTAGCCAGTTTGGTTAGCAGTTCCTCCCACCATTGACCCAACTTCGTCTTTGCCATAGCGCGCCCTCCTCTCGCATCTCTTGTGTTCCAGTATACGCTGCACGTGGTGATGAAGTGCGTTTAAATGTTGCGATATTTTGGGCGCGGATTGTGAATGCGGCGTTAAATGGGTGCTAAAAGTTTATAATGTTTTAGCGGAGTGGATTAGCGGCCCAGCAGGTATGACCAGGTGTCCTGTCCGATGATGCCGTCATCATCCAGTCCTTTGGCACGCTGCAGCGCCTGAACGGCCGCCTCCATCAAGGGGCCGAAGGTCTTGTCATCGGCGCTGATGGGGGCGGTGTACCAGCCGCCGTCACGCAGAACCGTCATGGCGGCGCGGACGGTGTCACTTCTGTCGCCCCGGCGCAGTACCGGCAGTTCTACGCTGACGGTGTCGTTCTGGGCGTAGGGGTCGACAAAGGGCAGGGAGAAATAATCACACAGGCCGCGGGCGGTACTCTCGGCGATGGCACGGAGGTTGGCGTGGAACCAGGCGGCATCCTCTGCGTTGTCGTGGAAGACGTGCTCTTCGTAGTAGGAGGCGGCGCTGGGCATCCGCAGTTCGTACAGGTCGCTGCGCCGGACCAGAGAGGTGGGCTGGTCGTAGATCTGGCGGCGCTGGGCCATGATGGCCTGGGCCAGCTTCTCGCCCCGGGCGCTGCCGGGATAGATCATGGGGCGGTAGCCGCGCACCGAGCCATCGAAAGCGTTGGTGTGGGAGACATAGTGGACATCGGCGCCCCATGCGTCCGAATCGCGGACGGCCTGCAGCATCATGGCAGTGCCGTCTTCATCGGAGCGGGGGGCGCGGTAGGGGCCGCGGCGAAATTCGATGCCGCAGGCGGTGAGATAGGGCTCCAGCTCATCGAGATAGAGGTTGTTGTGGGTGTTCTCATCGCAGCCCGACACGGCGCAGCGGTTGAAGTAATGGTAGGGAGGGGAGAGGTAGACCTTAGCCATTGTCGTTCCCACCTTCGCGCAGCTGCTTGACCATCTGATCCATGCCGGTGGCTGCCAGACCGCTGGCAATACCCACGGCGCAGGCAGTGATATAGTCGGTGGCAGGGAAGTCGGGCATAGCGGACAGTCCCACCACACCCAGCGCGCCGCCGACCACGGCGCAAATTGTGGGGATCCACTTGCAGTTGAGGCCTGCGGCTTTCACCAGCAGACCTGCGGTGTAGGCGATGACGGTGATGGCCGCCACGCCTGCGATTCCAAATTCCATACAGTTTTCTCCTCCTTTTGGTATTGAAGGGCGGCGCCTGCTCCATCTTATGACGCAGACACTGGGATACGCCCTCTACCTATGCCCCTACGGGGAGACTTTTTTGCCCTGTTTTGTGCATAGCGGCAGTCATTTTTTTCTGCACAGAACAAAAAAACCGCCGCCCCGAGGGGCAGCGGTTGATGTTTTGGGGGAGGAGCCGCACATGGCAGGGCGGAAGCTGCCGCGTTTACGGATGAAACGGACAGCCTGCGCGCAGGCATTGGGCGTTACGGTGGGAGTGGGGGCAGGTGGGGGTGGTGCAGTCCATTTCCACGCCCAGCTGATCGCGGCACAGCTCCACGGCGGCCTGCACCGCCAGGAAAGAGTCACGCTTGCAGCACCGTGGGCCGCCCACGGCACCGATGCGCTGCAGCGCCAGCGCCGTCATGGAATTGGCAAGGCCCCACGTTTCCTGTGCCAGCGGCGTGGCGGCGGTGGCGATGGAGACGAAGATGCCGGTACTGATTCCGGCACCGCAGGCGCCCCAGAAGCCGCAGGCACCGCCCGGTACCTGCCGGCCGCGACGCAGCATTTCGCTCAGGGCGGCGCTCAGATCCAAGGAGCCGCCGGCGTTATGATACGCTGTCAGCAGCGCCGCGCCCACCATCACATGGTGTTCCGGGCCGTGCATATGACACCAGGGACGCTCCATCAGCTGCAGCAGCAGCGCCATGGGATCGCGGCCCTGATCAGCAAGGCACAGGGCGTGCAGTTCGTCCATGCCCTGAGTGTGGCAGTCGTTGCAGACGTAGTGTCCGCAGCTGCCGCGTGTTTTGCTGGCCTCTTCCTTGCCGCACAGGGCACAGACCATGGGAAGATCGGCGGTCAGATATTCCAGCGGCGCGCCGCAGATGAGACAGTTTTCTTTATGGCTCATCGGGATGCTCCTTACACAAACACGTATTGTGCCAGACGCTCAAAGGCCTCCTGCACGCGGCGGAAGGGCAGCGCCAGATTCATGCGGATATGGCACGGGCCGTGGAAGGGTCGTCCATCCTGCCATGCCACGCCCACATCCCAGCCGCGCCGGATCAGCTCGTCGATGGTGACACCGTGGTCTGCGCACCAGGCGGTGCAGTCCAGGAACAGCATATACGTGCCCTGCGGCCGTGCCACCGACACGCCGGGGAACTGGGAGCGGATGAAGGCGCAGGCGTAGTCCACGTTGGTGGCAATGGTGCTGCACAGCGCGTCGACCCAGTTAGCGCCGCTGTCGCTGTAGCCTGCCATGAGTGCGTGCATGGACAGGACGTTGCCGTTATTATAGTGGCTCAGGCTTCCTTCGCGCCGAACGGCTGCGCGCAGATCGTCGTTATAGATCACGTGGTAGCTGCCCACCAGACCTGCCAGATTGAAGGTCTTGGAGGGAGCATAGAGGGCGATGGTACGCTCACGGGCGGCGGGGATGGACTGGGTGGGGATATGACGGCCTTCGAGAATGATATCCGACCAGATCTCGTCGGAGAGGATGGTCACATCGTACTTTTCACACAGGGCGGCCACGGCCTCCACCTCCCACTGCTCCCACACGCGGCCGGTGGGGTTGTGGGGCGAGCAGAAGATCAGGGTGCGGATGCCGTTTTGGAAGTGGGCTTCCATGTCGGCGCAGTCCATGCGCCATACGCCCGCCTCGTCCCGGTGCAGGGGGGAATGGACGATGGTATAGCCGGCATTGGTCAGCGTGGAGGTAAAGCCAATGTAGGTGGGGCTGTGGACCAGCACCTTCTTGTCCTTGCCGCACACGGCGTTGAGTGCGCTCATCAGGCCGCCCAGCACGCCGTTTTCGTGGCCGATGTGTTTGGCTTCCATACCGGTGATGCCGTGGCGCGCGGCGTGCCAGTGAATGATGGCGCTATAATAGGCCTCAGGCGCCTGAAAATAGCCGTAAAGGGGGTGGGCGGCACGCGTTTGCAGCGCCTCCACAATCACCGGCGCGGTGGGGAAGTTCATGTCGGCCACCCACATGGGGATGGCGTCAAATCCCTCGCGGGGTGCGGCGGGGAATCCCGGTTGTCCCAGTGCCTCCACTGCCAATGCGTCGTGTCCGCGGCGGTCGATGATGGAAGAAAAATCGTATGCCATATTGGTTGCCTCCCGATGGTTGTTTTGCCCTATCATACCACGGCGGAGGGCAGCGTGCAAGAGGTACGGTGGTTTGCGATAATTTGATTATGTAAACTGCATGGGATAAAAAAGACCTGCCTTTGGGGCAGGTCTTTTCCTTTGTTGATTTGTTTACAGCGTTACTTCCGCGCCGGTGTCGGTATAGCGGATGCGCTCACCGCGGCAGGCGATGGTATCGAGATAGTTGAGGTAGTCCCGTACGGAGGGGAAGGGAGATGTGTAGTTTGCCGCGATGTCCCGGGCGCGCTGGGCGCCGTTTTCCAGCAGCAGGTGCAGCATCACCAGCTGCCACTGGGCGCTGACGAGGCAGGCGGTATCCGGGTCGGCAATGCGGTAGTCCGAGCCGTGGGACGTACCGGCGGCGCCGGGGCAATGGGGGTGCAGCGCAGGCATCACCTGAGACACATCACCCATATCGGTAGAGCCGGTGCTGGGAGCCGGATCGCGGTGGAAGGAATAGCCTATGGCGCGGGCGGCATCCTCCGCCACGTCCATCAGACCCGGATCCTGCCGCGTGGGCGCGTAGCCGGGGGTGTCCTGAATATCCACGTTGCCGCCCATGCTCAGTGCGGCGCCGGTGAGGGCGCGATTGACACGGCGGTTGGCGTCGGCCATGGCCTCAAAACTGATGCCGCGGATATAGCTCTCCATCACCACATGGTCGGGGATGGCGTTGACGGCGCTGCCGCCGGCGGTGATGATGGGATGGACGCGGATATAATCCTTCTCCTGGAAGGTCTCGCGGATGGCATTGATGGCGCTCAGACCCTGCTGGGCGGCGTAGAGGGCGTTGATGCCGTTCCAGGGACTGCCGCCGGCGTGGGAGGACTTGCCGCGATAGACCACGCGCTTGCTCATACAGCCCACCTGAGCAGATCTGGCGGCAAATTCCTTGCCGTTGCTGGTGTGGGCCATAAAGGCCAGATCCACGCCGTCGAGATAGCCGCGGTGGAGGAACTCCGTCTTGCCACCCAGATAGCGGATGATGCCCTTCGCCTGCAGATCCATGCGGTATTCGATCTCGATGAGCTCCTCGGCAGGCACGGCGCACAGGCGGATGCGGCCGGAGAGACCATCCAGCGCGCCGGGCTCTTTCAGGGCGGCGGCGATACCCACCAGCGCGGCACACTGAGCCGCGTGGCCGCAGGCGTGTACGGCACCGGTCTGGGGGGCGGCGTCGGGATGGGTGGGGACGATGAGACTGTCCAGCCCGCCGAAGACCACCACCTCCGGACCGGGGCGTCCGGTG
>JAZRRQ010000160.1:0-6402 GCA_045650885.1 Vescimonas sp.
CAGAGCGCCGCTTTCCTTCATGTCCTCCAGGATGATGGGGTTGGAGACCTCGGTCTTGAGGCCGGCGTACTTACCGGCATAGTCGGTATGGCGGCCGGAATCATCCACAGGCACCACCAGCTCCATGCCGTAACGCATGCAGGTCTGGTAGTCGTCAGCACCGAAGCCGGGGGCGGTGTGGACACAGCCCGTGCCGGAATCCATGGTAACATACTCGGCCCAAACCAGGCGGCTGGTCTTATCCAGGAAGGGGTGCTTGGCGGTCATGTTCTCGAAGAAGGCGCCGGGATGGGTCTCCAGGATCTGATAGCCGGTGTAGCCGGCGATGCCCATAACCTTCTCCGTCAGCGCCTCTGCCATAATGAACAGCTCGTCGCTGTAGTCGGCCTTGACCACGGCGTAGCTCTCATCGGGATGCAGAGCGATGGCCAGGTTGCCGGGCAGAGTCCAGATGGTGGTGGTCCAGATCACAAAGTTCAGGCGGGACTGATCCAGGTGGCTCAGCTTGCCCAGATCGTCGGCCATGGGGAACTTGACGTACACGGTGGTGCAGGGATCGTCCTTGTATTCGATCTCGGCCTCAGCCAGAGCAGTCTCATCGTGAGAGCACCAGTATACGGGCTTGAGACCCTTGTAGATGTAGCCCTTCTTGTACATCTCGCCAAAGACCTTGACCTCGGCGGCTTCGAAGCTCTTGTCCATGGTCTTGTAGGGATGCTCCCAGTCGGCCACCACGCCCATGCGCTTGAAACCGTCCATCTGCAGCTGGATATACTTCTCGGCATAAGCCTCGCAGGCGTTGCGGAAGTCGGCCACGCTCATGGCCTTGTGGTTGAGCTTCTGCTCCTTAATGATGGCAGACTCGATGGGCATGCCGTGGTTATCCCAGCCGGGGATGTAGGGGGTGTAGTAGCCGCGCATGGCGTAGCTGCGGGTGATGAAGTCCTTGATAGACTTGTTCAGGGCGTGACCCATGTGGATGTTGCCGTTGGAGAAGGGAGGGCCGTCGTGCAGAGAGAACAGGGGCTTACCCTCGTTCTTCTTCAGAAGTTCGTTGTACAGATCGATCTCTTCCCAGTGCTTGAGCATATCCGGTTCGCGCATAGGCAGACCTGCGCGCATGGGGAAGCCGCTCTTGGGCATGTTCAGGGTTTTCTTCATGCTGTGATTCCTCCGTGTATGATGAATTTTTTGAACTTGCAAAATAAAAACGCGTTTGTCTCTTTTGTAAGAGACAAAGGCGCGTTAAGTCCTCTGCGGTACCACTCTTGTTGTCGCCTGAAAAGGCGACCGCTCAGTCCCACCAACCGTGGGCGAGGGGAGGTAACGGCCCTCTTTCCGTCTGCGCTTACTACGTTGTTCGGCGCCGCAGCTCCGGGGTGATGTTCGTACCTGTCCGATCTCCGCCTTGCACCAAACGGCGGCTCTCTGTGCATCGGAAAAAAGTCCTACTCGTCCCCATCATCGCTTTTCTCATTATACCAGAAACATATTAACCACTTTGTCCCCGTTTGTCAACGGGAAAAAGGACTTTTTCAATAAAATACAGGGCTTTTCTTTACAGAAGCTGGATCAGACCGTAGCTGCCCATGACGATCATCACCACGGCCATCACAGCCAGGATCACATAGAGGATATCCTGGAACTTGCTGTTGGGATTCTTGGTGTAATTGCGCATATAAAAGAGAATGCCGCAGGAAACACCGATGAGAATGGTAGCAATCTGGCCGAAGAGCAGATTATCCTTAAAGGTGGTGTTCATCAGCACCAGAATGACAACCAGAACGGCGAAAATGGCAGCCATCGTAATGGTGACCCACATGGGCAGGCGATTTTTCTCGCGCTGCTTTTCTGCCTTGGCGGCTTCTGCTTCCAGCTTGGCGGCGGCATAGCCCTTATAGTTGGAGCCGTTCTTCTTCTGGTGAACGTTCTTGTTGGGGTTGCCCTTGGCCTTGCGGATATTGGCCTGCTGCTGATCATAATTGTTGGGCTCGTATTTCTTAGCCATGATATTTCTCTCCTTAGTTAGTCGGTTGATGTTCTTCCAAGTGCTGCAGTAGCAAGGAAAAGGCGGTATCGGCGGCGGAATCCCGGATGGCGGTGCGCTCGCCGTCAAGTCGGAATAGTTTCACAACGGTTCCCTGCGCCGAACTGACAGCCAGATACACGGTGCCTACCTCGTTGCCCCGGTCGTCGCGGTCGGGTCCGGCCACGCCGGTGACGGACACGGATAGATCTGCGCCGGTGATGTGCCGCACGCCCTCGGCCATGGCCTGGGCCACGGGGGCGGACACGGCACCATATTCGTCCAGCAGAGTCTGGGGCACGCCCAGCACATCGCGCTTGACGTCGTTGGTGTAGCTGACCACACCACCGCGGAAACCGGCCGAAGCGCCGGACAGGTCGGTGATGCGCTTGGCGATGAGACCGCCGGTGCAGCTTTCTGCGGCGGCAAAGGTGAGGCTGCGCCTGCGCAGCTCATTCAGCAGGCGCAGCTCAATCAAATTAGACTCGCCCATAGCCATCAATAGCGGATCTTCACCATCTCCCGCTCGGCCATAGCGCGCTGGCACAGACCTTCGATGTCCAGCACGGCTTCCATTTCGCGGACTTCTTCCACGTTGGGCTTGGTCTTGGGATGGCGGGGAGTGAAGACGGTGCAGCAATCTTCATAGGGGAGGATAGAGGTGTCAAAGGTGCCGATGTGGCGGGCAATGCGTACGATCTCCTCTTTGTCCATGCCGATCAGGGGGCGCAGAACAGGCAGATCAGTCACATCACCGCTGACACGCAGTGCGTCCATGGTCTGGCTGGCTACCTGACCCAGGCACTCACCGGTAACGAGCGCCTTGCAGCAAAGTTCCTTGGCCAGCATGTCGGACAGGCGCATCATAAAGCGGCGCATGATCAGGGTGAAGTACTCTTCCGGGCAGTTGCGGCGGATCTCCTCCTGAATTTCGGTGAAGGGGATGATGAACACGGTCAAACGGCCGCACCAGGGCACCAGCTCGCGAGCCAGCTGCAGTACCTTTTCCCGTGCCTGCTCGGAGGTGTAGGGGGGCGAGGCGAAGTGGATCATCTCCAGCTTCACGCCGCGCTTGGCCATCATGTAGCTGGATACGGGGGAGTCGATACCACCGGAGAGCAGAGACACGGCGTTGCCGCCCATGCCAACAGGCAGGCCGCCGGCGGCGGGCTCAGCAGGTCCGTGAACGTAAGCGGCATCCTCGCGCACTTCCACGTGCACGGTCAGTTCCGGGTTGTGTACGTCCACCTTGATGTGGGGGAAGGCCTCAGCCATCCAGCCGCCCACATACTGGCTCAGCTGAATAGAGCCCATGGGGAAGCTCTTGTCTGCGCGCTTGCTCTCCACCTTAAAACTCTTGGCGGCGCGCATGGCATCGCCCAGATAGGTCTTGGCCGTCTCCAGAATGGCGTCCTTGTCCTTCTCACAGGGCAGAGCGCGGGCAACGGAGATGATGCCGAAGATCTGCTTGCAGGCGGCTACGGCGGCGTCCACGTTGCAGGTGGATTCGGTGGGTTCCACATAGATGGTGCTCTGCTTGGAGTAGATTTTGAATTTGCCGAAGCGGGCAACGCGGCGGCGGATATTGCTCATCAGTTTCATTTCAAAGCTGCGGCGGTTCAGGCCCTTGAGGACCACTTCGCCCAGCTTGCATAGGATCATTTCCTGCATGGGTGATTGTCTCCTTGTCTGTGTGGTAAAGTTATTTCAATACGTTGTTGCTTCTGTACTGTATGGCTTCGGCCAGATGCGCGGCCTGAATTTGCCGGCAGCCCTCAAGGTCTGCGATGGTGCGGGCCATGCGCAGAATGCGGTCGTGGCTGCGTCCGGTGAGACCAAGGCGGTCAAAGGCATTTTTCATCAGCTTTTCGCCGCTCTCATCCAGCGCGCAGAACTGGCCGATCATGGCCGGGGTCATATAGGCGTTGCAGGTGACGGCGGTGCCGGCAAAGCGTACTTTTTGAATTTCGCGGGCAGCATTGACTCTGGCACGGACATCGGCGGAGGATTCCGGTGCTTCCCGGCGGCGCATGGCCTCGTACTCCACCGACGGCACTTCGATGTGCATATCAATGCGGTCCAGAAGCGGCCCTGAAATGCGGCGCATATAGTGCTCCACCTGTGTTTCCGAGCAGGTGCAGCGGCCGGATGGGTGGCCGTACCAACCGCAACGGCAGGGATTCATGGCGCACACCAGCATAAAGCGGCTGGGCAGTGTCAGCGACCCGGATACGCGGGTGATGGTCAGGCACCCATCCTCCAAAGGCTGTCGCAGCGTTTCCAGGGCAGCTTTGTCAAACTCGGGCAGTTCATCGAGGAAAAGAATGCCGTTGTGAGCCAGCGAGATCTCACCCGGACGGGGGATGGTGCCGCCGCCGGAGAGAGACACCGGCGAGGCGGTGTGGTGGGGACTACGGAAAGGCCGCTGGGTAACAAGCGGATGGCGGGCATCGGTCATGCCTGCCACGGAGTAAACCTCGGTGGTCTGCAGGGATTCACTTCTTGTCATGTCCGGCAGGATAGAGGGGAGGCGGCGCGCCAGCATGGATTTACCGGAGCCGGGGGATCCCATCAATAGTACATTGTGCCCGCCGGCGGCTGCAATTTCCAGCGCCCGCTTGACGTTTTCCTGTCCCATCACATCGGCAAAATCCGGTGCAGCGGGAATATCTGCGGCATCGGGAGTCCGGGCTTTGGTAGGGGGAATGGGCTCCTCACCTTGCAGATGCAGAATCAGCTGGGAAAGCGTTTCTACGCCGTAGACGGTGATGTTGCCGGCCAGCGTGGCTTCGGCGGCGTTCTCGGCCGGAACAAACAGTTGGCGGATGCCGCAGCGCCCGGCATGGAGCGCCATGGGCAGTACGCCTGCGATGGGGCGCAGTGCGCCGGACAGGCTCAGTTCTCCGATAAAGGCAGCATCTTCCGGCAGAGCGCGAATGGATTCGGAGGCAGCCAGAATGCCCAACGCGATAGGCAGGTCGTAAACGGTGCCTTCCTTGCGCTGGCTGGCAGGGGCCAGGTTCACGGTGATGCGGCTGACGGGGAACTTGGCACCGCAATTCTTGACGGCGGCGCGGACGCGCTCCCGTGCTTCGCGCACGGCGGCATCGGGCAAGCCCACCACATCGAAGGCGGGCAGACCGCCGGAGAGAAAGCACTCCACATTCACTTCGTAACCGCTCAGGCCGGTCAGGCCAAGAGAGCGCACGTTGACTACCATTCTCACCGCTCCTTCCGTTGAAAAATACAATTACAGCTTATCTTATCACAGCTGCCATGCTCTCTGCAATTTTAGCAAGGGGCGGCGCATAAGTCAATTGTTCTTGGAACTTTCGGCTGCAAATATTACCGAAAAGGGAAGGAAGTATCCTTTTTTTCTGTTGAGAATTTGGGGTAATTGTGCTAAAATGTCTACATAAAGACTGATCGCTGCGGAAAAGATGCGCAGCCGCCGGAGCGATCAGACAAGCTGCTTTACACTCCCCCCGGAAAAGATCTTCATGATCTTACGGCTCCGCGTAAAAAGGTTACGTTGAAAGGAGATTTTTATGGGACTCATTCTTTTGGCCATCATTGCAATTATTGCCGCCGTCATTGGCTCCTCAAAAGGATATAGCGGCGTAGGATGCTTTTTTGCCGGTTTGATCGGCGGCGTGATTACGATTATTGTTTTACTCTTCCTGCCAAACAAGATCGAGCAGGAAAAAGCTCTTGAGGCGGAACGCTACCGCGCCAGAGTGATGGAGAAGAAAATGAGCGAGATGCAAAGGCAGTCCAGAGAGGTCGAAGATCTGAAAAAGAGAATCCGTGAGCTTGAGGCGGCCAAGAACAACAGCGCTGCCGCTTCCGAAGAAAGCGAATAAACCATTCGAAAAAACCGGCTTTTGCTGGTTTTTTTCTTTCGGCATATATCTTCGTCCTATTGGTGGGACTGTTGTTCCTGCTGCTGCGTAAGCGTGATCAGTTTGTCCTTCGCAAAAGTGAAAAAGCGCCAACAGATTTATAGAAAAGGCAAAAAATTTCCTGTCGCCGGTGTGGTTATCCCGGAATTGGACGGGCTTTCAGCGAAAAAGGCAAAATAGCCGTGATAAAATTTGTGCAGCCTGAAGAAAAAACTGAAAAAGCAAGCAAAAACACAAAAATGCCGTTTACAGACTTGACGGATTGTGATAACATAAACAATGCTGGTATTTCATGCGAATATCAGATAAAGTATACAAGGTTCCGGCAGAAAACGGAACTTGTGATAATTAAGGAGGCTCGTTTATGGCAAGAAAAATGAAGTCCATGGATGGTAACAACGCCGCCGCCCACGTGTCCTACGCGTTCTCGGAGGTCGCTGCGATCTATCCCATCACCCCTTCCAGCCCCATGGC
>JAZRRQ010000161.1:0-8274 GCA_045650885.1 Vescimonas sp.
CACAGTTTATGGGATATCTCAAAGGCAAAAGTTCGCTAATGATTTTCGACAGACACGCAAATTTGAAGTACAAGTATGGCAATCGACAGTTCTGGTGTAAGGGATACTATGTAGATACCGTAGGCAGAAACAAGAAAGCAATTGCAGAGTACATCCGAAATCAATTAGCGGAGGATAAGATATCCGGCCAGCTCACAACCAAGGAATATTATGACCCGTTTACGGGTGAGCCGACTAACAAGAGCAAATAAAAGCAGCCCCACTTGGTGGGGCCGCTCGTAATTGTATGCGGTCGGCAGACCGTTTCGCTGCGGCTTGAGGCGCGGCCAATATTAGACCCTTATAGGGTCAGTGCAGGGCACCCGTTTTACGGGTGGTCCTGACTGTTTTGACTTGTTTTCAGTCCAGCACAAACACGGTGCAGTCGCGCCGACCGAACCAGCAGGCCTCGTCAAAGGTCTCAAACCACAGGTCGATCTTGTAGCCCTTGATGGCGCTGCCCCAGTCGGCAGCCACGGCGTTGCCGTAGACGAGATAGCCATCGTTGGTGTAGATATAAAACCGGGTGTGATAGGGGAACACACTGGTGTCCACGGCGATATGACCCACCTTGGTGGGCAGGCCCGAGGCCGTCCAGCTGCCGATGGAATAGGCGGTGGCGTTGCACGTCACCTTTTCCGAGAAGGTCATGGTCTCGCCGGACTTGAAGAGGAGGTATCCGCTGCCGTCGGGGTTGTAGAATACCTTTTCAATGCGGTCATCCCGGCTGACTTCCTGCACCCGCGTGCCCTGCTGGATGACCTCTGCCACCGGCTCTGTGGTCACGGCGCTCATCAGTTCCAGACTCTCCAGTTCGCCGCCGCGATAGGTGTTGCGGTATGTCTCCAGAATGCCGCCGGCGGAGCCGGTCTGCACCAGTTCCTCCTTGCCCTTTTCCATCAGCGGTGCGGGGACATACTGCGTCTCATATTCCAGCGGCACCGTTTTTTCCCAAGTATAGGAATAGGTATCCTGCACGCTGATGGCCGGCGCATTACCGGATACGTCCAGCACCACCATCTGCGCTTCACCCACGGAAATGTTCATCCGCCGCAGGAGATTGGCCACCGTCTCATGGCGTGTTTTTATTGTCTTTACATGGCCGTTCACCCGCACGGATACCCGTTGTCCTTTCTGCAGCACCAGCTGGGCATCGCGTCCTTCGCTGCCGGCCACCAGATCCAAACCCGAAAACGTCTGGTTCTGATCGGCGTGACCGTAAATAAACGCAGGCTCTGCACCTTCGGTGATCAGGTAGGTGATGTTCTCTTTCACCACCGGCTGCATGCAGAAGGCCACGATGATTGCCGCAAAGCACAGCGGTGCCAGCACGACAAGCCGCGGCGTAATGTCCTTTTTCACCATCCACGCCAGCAGCCGCTGCCACAGACGGTGCAGCTTTCCCGGCGCCGTGGGCAGCCACGCCGCCAGACGGTAGGGCACTTCGTGGATGTCATCGGCCTTGCGCTCCATCCAGCGGTACACCGCCAGCAATTCCTGCGCCGTCTCCGTATGGCACAGCCACCGCCATGCGGCCTGCGCGGCGCGGCGGAGCTGACCCGGTGCCTTGGGCAGCCATGCGGCAATGCGATAGGGCACGTTATGGATCGCCTCTGCGCTCCACTCCAGCCATGCAAGGGCGCGGACGGGGGAGAGGTTTTTGAGTTGTATGAGAAGTTGCTTCATTGTTCCTCCAAGTGTGGTAATTTGCCAAAATTCGGCAAATTATGCCGCTTGATGATCCGGTTAATTACCTTTTAAGCTCTGGCGAGTATACCACCCAGCGCCTTCTTTGTCAAGTTTGCCCCCTTTTGGCAAATTCATACAGCAAACAAGAGGGCGGGAAAGGAAAAGGGCAAACCGCGAAAGTTCCGGCTTGCCCTTGCGTATTTTTACAGATTCTCCATCACCCACAGCTTGTTGGGCGCAAATTCAAATTGATACGTTTTGTCCGGATCTGTTGTCTGCGTGCAGATACAGTTTGCATTTATGCTGTATGCCGTTCCTTCAAAGGGCAGACAGCAGATAGCATTGCCGCACACCGTATCGCCATCTTTCAACCGCACCACAATACTGCCATCCACGAAGCCGGGTTTCTCTCCAAACACCTTCAAATCCGGCGTTTTACGGAAAGAGATCGACAGCTTGACTGCACCGGTAGGGGTTACCTCGTAAGATACGACTTCCGGCTGAATCTCATCAAGCAGCCGCTGCGGATCCTGCCATTCTTCCAGCGCATATTCTGCCGCATGCAGCTTCTTCTGCCACGTTTCAATATCCTTCTGGGCCTCTGCTTGCCATCCCTTGATTTCCTTGGCTTCCAGCATGAGCAGCTGCATATTGATGCTTTGCAACTGTGCATTACGGGCGTTTCGCTTATCAATACGCTGCTTGGCATCAGCAGCGATCATCACACCGGCCGCCGGACCGGCAATGGCACTGGCAATGCCGCCGTGGACAGCCCAGTTATTTTTTACCTGATCGTAGTCCATAGACCGCTTGGCAGCGCCCGAGATCTTGCTCTGCAGTTGTTCTTCCAAATCCTGTACTCGCCATTCGTAATAGGCAACCATTTCTTTGCAGTATGCCACGGTTTTTGCGCGGCCCACAAACGACAAAGGCAGCTGATACTTCTTTTCCAGTTCCGCTTCCTCAGAACGCAACTGCGCCAGCTTTTCCTGCTTCTCCCGTTCCTGCTCTTCCTCTACCGCATCGATGGCCTGCTGCAAAAGGTTCTTTATCTCCTTTTCGCTTCGATAGTTCTTCAGACGCCAAGACGCCACACCCTCTTCGTCCAGAACATTTTCCAGAATAATTTTTCCCTTTTCGTATGCTGCAGGCGTATCAATGGAGCGCAGTCCGTGTTCTTCCACTCTCGTTATCAGGCGCTCTTCAACATACAACCGCTCGTCGTCTGCATAGTCTTCGAAATAAGTCTCAATCATTTCTTCCGTGCAGAAACGGGCATGATACTGACCGGGAATATTGTTCTCCCGCAAGATCTGTAGAATAATCTCCTTGGCATTAGCCAATCCCGTCTTATCCAGCGGCGGATGAATACCCGCTTTATCGCATTCCACACCAAAGGTCACGAAGGGGAAACGCCATTCACCAGACTCCAGACTCCGCTTCAGCTCGTCTGCGTCCTTTTTTTCATCTTTTTTCAGGCTGCCGATTATAACGAGCGATATCAGGCCGCACACCGCGGCAATTACAAAACACACAATTGCAAAACCCATACGCTCTCTCCCTTATAAATGGATGAAATATTTCATTTTGATAATATCATCTTGCATTTATCTTGTCAACTTCGCGCATCTCCCGTCAAGCAGAAATGCCCCTCGGCCATCTGCTGCATCTTTTCCGCTCGCCGCTCAGTGGAAATGCCATTCGTCATAATGAATAGAGCTGACGAAAGAAAATGGTGAAAAACGGGTGAAATAGACAAAAGCTGTTGCGCGGGAAAGGGGGGTGTGGTACAATATGACCGAAGGGGGGCGATTTCATGCACCTAACCAAAAAGCAGCTGCGAGTCTATCTGCTGCTCTTTGCGGCCCTGTTTGCCGTTCTGGCGGTGGTTTACTATGTGGACCAGCGCAATGCACCCGGTGGCTACCCCCAGCTTTTCTATGGCGGGCAGTACTACACCGGTGCTTATGATGTGGAGCGCACGCTGGGCGAGGGATGGACTCAGTGCGGCACAGTGACGGAGGAACTTCCGGCGCGCAAGAAGCCCAAGCGCGACGGACAGTGCAACTGGCTCCCGGCAGGTTCGCCCATCTATGCCAATCCTGCCCAGGCGGATGCCCTTTATGTAATGACGCCCAACGGGCGCTACCAGCGTTATACGGTAAAAAGCTGAAAAAGTCCCAGACGCTCCGTCCGGGACTTTTTGTACCTGCCCTCTTGTTTGTTGTGCCAAAATCCGCTATAATATATTAGTTAAACAATACCGCAAAGGAGAAAAAGCTTATGCGCGTGGAATTTATCCCTGTGGGTCAGATCGTCAACGCCCACGGTATCAAAGGTGAAGTGAAGCTCAACCCGCTGGGTTTCGACCCGGAGTTTCTGGCGGAGTTCGACGTGATCTACATCGGCGGCAAGCGCACCGAGGTGAAGTCCGCCCGTGTCCACAAGTCGGTGGTGCTGCTGACGCTGCCCGGTGTCAACGATATGGATGCCGCTCTGGCTCTCAAGGGCAAGAGTGTCACCATCCGCCGCGACGATGTGGAGGTGCCGGAGGGTTATTATTTCGACGAGGAGATCGAGGGACTCAACGCCATTGACTGCGCCACCGGTGAGTCCATCGGCAAGGTGCGCCGCGTTCTCAGCTACCCCGCCCATAAGATCTACGAGGTCAAGGGTGAGCGGGAGTATCTCATCCCTGCCGTGCCCGGTGTGTTTGTCGAGTCGGTGGATCTGGATGCCGAAGAGATCCGTGTCCACCTGATGAAAGGATTGGCCACCGATGAGAATTGACATCATGACTCTCTTCCCGGATGCCATTGAGGCAATGATGGGCCAGTCCATCATCGGCAGGGCTCAAGCGAGAGGCCATGTGAAGATCGTGGCCCACCAGATCCGGGACTATACCACCAACAAGCAGATGCAGGTGGACGATTATCCGTATGGCGGTGGCCGCGGCGCCGTCATGCAGGCCGATCCCTTGTATCGCTGCTGGCAGCATATCTGTGACGAGGCCGGCGGCCGCGTCCATACCATTTATATGTCCCCCTGCGGCCGCGTGCTGACTCAGGGCGTGGCCCGCGAGCTGAAGGCGAAGTATGACCGCCTCATCATCGTCTGCGGCCACTATGAGGGCATTGACGAGCGCTTCATCGAAGAGTGCGTGGATGAGGAGATCTCCATGCGTGACTTCGTCCCCACCGGCGGTGAGATCCCCGCCATGGCGCTGGCCGACTGCCTGTGCCGCATGGTGCCCGGCGTGCTGCCGGAGGAGAGCTGCTATACCGAGGAGTCCCACTGGAACGGCCTTCTCGAGCACCCTCAGTACTCCCGTCCCGAGGAGTGGCACGGCCGCAAGGTGCCTGCCGTTCTTTTGAGTGGTCACCACGGCAACGTGGCCGACTGGCGCAAGAAGGAGAGCTATAAGCGCACCATGCGCCGCCGTCCCGACCTCTTTGAGAAGTTCGATGAAAAGCAGCTGACCACCAAGCACGACCGCAAGGTACTGGCCGAGGCCAAGCGTGAGCTGGCTGCCGAACTGGCCGCGCAAGCCGAAGCTGAAGGCGCACAGGCATAACAAACGCAAAAGAGAAGTCCCACCCGGGACTTCTCTTTTTTTTTGACGAAATGCTGCATACTTTTCCGCGTACTGCGTGAATATGTATCCGTGCGAATATACAGTGTTTTCTGTATGCTTTTTGGTGCCGATGCATAAAAAACGCTGCTGCACCTCCGTGGACCACGGGGAATTCAGGCTTCTCACAAAGGGTTGTGAGGTTTTGTTGGTAAAAATGAATAAAACGAAGGGGAGAATTTTGGCAGAACCTGTGTGTTTGGTGGGAATTATAAATATTCACAAAAAACCCTTGCAATATGCATTTCTATGCAGTATGATCAGTACAACAAATCCGGAGCGCCGAAGAAAGACGCCCCTTGTTGGAGGTCAATACCATGAAGAAGATCTGGATGAAATTGTTGGTTGCAGCTTTGGTCGTGTGCATGACTTTGAGCAGCGTGACGAGTGCATTCGCCTGCACCGGCGTTTATGTCGGCAGCGGCGTGACGGAAAACGGCAGTTCTTATATGGGCCGATCCGAGGATATCGGTGACCGCTACGGTAAGGTGTTCGGCGTTGCCGCTCCCCAGACCATCACCGCCGACTCCGTATTTGCAGACACCTACGGTTTCTCCATGAAGTACAGTGATCTGGAATTTGATTATCCCGAGACCACCTACTCCTACACCTATGTCAGAGACTCCTACCTGTACGAAGAGACCATGCAGGACGCTGACGGCAACTATGTGGGTGAGGCCTATGCCGAAGCCGGCCAGAACGAAAAGGGCGTGGCCATGACCGCCACCGTTTCCACCAGCTATAATAAGAACGCAAAAGCGGCCGATAAGCTGGTCAAGACCGGTATCTGCGAAGTCTCCATGACCAGCATCCTGCTGGGCGGCGCCGCCACTGCTAAGGAAGCGGTGGACCTGCTGGCAGAGATCATCGACAAGTACGGTTCCGGCGAGTGCAACTCCATCATGATCGCCGATGCCAAGGAGACCTGGTACTTTGAGATCGTCTCCGGCCATCAGTACGCAGCGGTGAAGATGCCCGCCGATAAGGTTTCCGTGCAGCCCAACATCATGCTGCTGGGTGTGATCGATGTGACCGATACGGAGAATGTGGTGGCTTCCGCCAACCTGATCTCCCTGGCTCAGGAAAACGGCTTCCTGGTCACCGACGAGTCCGGTAAGATCGACGTGACCGCCACTTACGGCACTCCCTCCGGCACCAGCAAGAGATACTATCAGGGTCTGTTCTACTTCAATGAAGAGGCCGCCAACGCCTATGGCACCATCGAAAAGAATACTGTGTTCGACTACGACCTGCTGTTCGATACCACCAAGACCCTGACCACCATGGACGTGCTGAATCTGCTGGCCTTCCGCGGCGAAAACTCCGCCTGGGACTACAGCGCCGAGCCCAATCTGGGTAACAGCAATGTCATCGGTACCAGAAGCCAGTCCGAGTGCCACATCTTTGAGACCAGACCCAATATGCCCGCCCTGATGTCCGTCCTCCAGTGGCAGGCCATGGCTGACGCCGAGTTCGGCCTCTACATCCCCTACTATTCCGCTCTGCTGACGGAAGCCAGCGAGCTCTATGACACCGAAGTCATCCCCAAGTCTGTTGACCTGCTGACCGGCGACACGGAAGGCCAGATCAACACCAACTTCCACCTCATCAACTACCTGTGCGACATGAACCGTGCCACCGACCCCGAGACCGGTGCCGCTGTGAAGGCTTACTTTGAAGCCTATCAGCAGAGCCTGATCGATCAGCAGGCAGCAGTGGATCAGATCATGCTGCAGATCTACGCCCACGGTATTGACGGCGCCAAGGCTGCTGCCAACGCGCTGCACAAGGACCTGGCCAAGCAGGCCAGCGACATCAGCTCCGCCGTTCTGGCTGAACTGCGCGCCTACTTCTCCGAAGAGACCCACAGCGCCCCCTTCGCCCTGAGCGATGCTGTGCTGGCCACCATGCCCGATTATTCCGTGGCTGCCGAGTATCTGCCCACCCATACCGAAGAGCTGACTTGCGATGACGAGGCTCACTGGATGGAATGCACCATCTGCGGCAACATCACCGAGGTCGTCGCCCACGAGCTGGAGACCGCCTACGATAACAGCGGCCACTGGAGCGAGTGCATCGAATGTGACTATGCAACCGAAGCTGCCGACCACGAGTTTGTCAACAGCGTGTGCGCCTGCGGTAAGAACCTGAACCCCGAAACCGCCGACCCCTTCCAGATTGCCCTCTTTGCCGGCATGATGATGATCAGCCTGCTGGCCGGTGCCACTCTGGTGCTGCAGACCAAGAAGCAGAAGATCTAATAAAAAACGCACAGAAAAAGCGTGAAAACAGATCAAAACCGCGTCCCCATACCGGGGACGCGGTTTTTTGCCCTCTGATGGCCGCACAGTGCTATTTTGCCCAAATTTTTTCGAAAAATTTTGGCTCAATCGACCAATTTTTCCTTGACATTTATCCGTTTATACTGTATAGTAATTCTCGTTGTAAAGCGTTATAACTTTACAGAAGGAGGAAATTTCCGTGAAAAACCAGACTTATCGCATGACCATGCTGTTCGATTTTTACGGTGAAGTCCTCACCGAGCGGCAGAAGGAGTTCTTTGACCTCTATTATAATGAGGATCTCTCTCTGGCCGAGATCGCCGAGAACTACGGTATTTCCCGTCAGGGCGTGCGTGACGTGATCGTCCGTGCCGACGCCATTATGACGGAGCTGGAGGATAAGACCGGCCTTCTCAAGCGCTTCATGCAGATGAAGGATAAGCTCAATGCCATTGAGGAAGCTGCTGCCGCCATCGGCACCATCAATTACCGCCAGTATGAAAACGATGAGATCCGGCGTCTGACGCAGATCATCGCAGAAAATGCTGCGGCACTGAAAGAATAAGGAGTTTACGCCATGGCCTTTGAGGGACTGAGCGAAAAACTGAATGCCACATTTAAGCGCCTGCGCGG
>JAZRRQ010000162.1:0-20280 GCA_045650885.1 Vescimonas sp.
CATTATCCTTACCCGCCCTGCGGTGGAGGCCGGTGAGCGGCTGGGCTTTTTGCCCGGTGATCTGCAGAGCAAGGTAGACCCCTACCTGCGGCCGTTGTACGATGCCCTCTTTGATATGCTGGGCGCCGAGACGTACCAGAAGTACCTCGAGCGCGGCAATATCGAGGTGGCACCCCTTGCCTATATGCGCGGCCGCACGCTGGACGATAGCTTTATCATCCTCGACGAGGCACAGAACACCAGCCGCGAGCAGATGAAGATGTTCCTGACCCGCATGGGTTTTGGATCCAAGGTGGTCATCACCGGCGACATCACCCAGATCGACCTGCCCGGGGACAAGCCCAGCGGTCTTAAGGAGGCCATGAAGGTGCTGCAGGGTGTGGAAGGTGTGGGAATCTGCCAGCTTTCCCAGCAGGACGTGGTGCGTCATGTGATGGTGCAGCGCATCATTGAGGCCTATGCCAAGTATGAAGACCGCAAGGGAGGACCCAGGAAATGAGCCACAAGATCACCGTCTCCGCCGATAAAGGCGGCTGGAAGCTCTTTTCTCTCAAGCGGATGCTGCGCCGCACGGTAAAAACGGCGCTGGATGCCGAGGGTGTGAGCCTCGCCTGCGAGATTAACATCATGCTCACCGATGATGCGGGCATTCAGGAAGTGAACCGTACCATGCGCGACATCGACCGCGCCACCGATGTGCTCAGCTTTCCCATGTTTGATCTGACTCCCGGGGAACATCCCGGGGAAGAGGATGCCGATCCCGATACCGGCCTTGTGCCGCTGGGCGACATGTGCATCAGCGTGGAGCGGGCAAAGGCACAGGCCGCAGAGTACGGCCACAGCTTTGAGCGGGAGATCTGCTACCTGTCCGTCCACTCGGTACTGCATTTGCTGGGCTACGACCATCTGGATGAAGGTGAGATGAAGCGCCAGATGCGCCAAAGAGAAGAAGAGATCATGAAACAGCTGAAGCTGGAACGATAAACAAACGATAATTGCTCAAGAAAGTTGAGGATCAAGAAAATGAATCACATTACCAAAACTGCCATGATCACCGTGTGCGGCCGCCCCAACGTGGGTAAGTCCAGCCTGACCAACGCTCTGGTGGGCGAGAAGATCGCCATCGTGTCCAACAAGCCCCAGACTACCCGCAACCGCATTTACGGCGTGGTGAACCATGGCGATACCCAGTACGTGTTGCTGGATACACCGGGCCTGCACAAGCCCCGCTCCCGTCTGGGCGACTACATGGTGAAGGTGGTACGCGAGAGTCTGGCTGATGTGGAAGCCGCCATGCTGTTGGTGGAGCCCATCGCCCATGTGGGCGAGCCGGAGAAGGTGCTCATTCAGCGCATTCAGGAAGAGGGCATCCCCGCCATTTTGTGCATCAACAAGGTGGATACGGTGGAGAAAAAGGAAGAGTTGCTGGAAGTTATCGCTGCTTACAGCCAGTATTACGATGGCTTTGAGGCCATTATCCCCATCTCTGCCCGTACCGGTGACGGTCTGGACGAGCTGATGGCACAGCTGAGTAAGTACGCCCAGGAAGGCCCCCAGCTGTTCCCCGACGGCATGACCACCGACCAGCCCGATGCACAGGTGTGCGCCGAGATCGTGCGTGAGAAGATGCTGCACTGTCTGGATAAGGAAATCCCTCACGGTACTGCCGTGGAAGTGACCCGTTTTACTGAGCGGGTAGAGAGCGGTATCATCGATCTGGATGTGACCATCTACTGCGAAAAGGCCAGCCACAAGGGCATTATCATCGGCAAGGGCGGCGAGATGATGAAGAAGATCTCGTCTTTGGCCCGCCGCGACATCGAACGCTTCATGGGTACCAAGGTCTACATGGAGACTTGGGTGAAGGTGAAAGAAAACTGGCGCGACAACGCCAATTTCATCCGTTCTCAGGGCTACGACGAGCAGTAAGAAGAGGAAGTTCGGCTAACAATTCCCATCCATAACCGCAGCCTGCCGGCACAAGATAACGGCAGGGAGGTGGCGTGATGGATAAGGAGTTTTGTTGGCAGGCATTTTGGCAGACCGGTGCACCGGAGCTGTATTTGCTCTGCCGCGGCTGTGATGAGGAGGACACAGAATGCAAACAGGAAAAATCGTGACCTCCGGTATCGTACTGCGGGAGACGGAAACAAAGGAAACGGACAAGATCCTGACGGTGCTGACGGCGGATCTGGGGAAGATCGCCGTCATCGCCCGTGGCGCCCGGCGCAAGAACAGCCGCATTGCCGCAGCCAGTCAGCTGCTGGCATACTCCGAACTGACGCTTTACAAGCGCAACAACTGGTATATGCTGGATGAGGCATCCACGCTGGAACTGTTCGACGGTGTGCGACAGGATTTCATTTTGCTGAGCCTTGCCTCCTATTTTGCTGAGCTGACCGAGTCACTGACGGACGAGGGCGAGGCGCGGGAGGAACTTCCGCTTCTGCTCAATGCGCTGTATGCGCTGGGAACGCTGAAAAAGGACCCTGCGCAGGTGAAAGCCGCCTTCGAACTGCGGCTGCTGGCCATCAGCGGGTTTGAACCCATGTCGGATGGCTGCGCTGTGTGCGGCTGCGAGGCACCGGAGGCACCCATGCTGGATGTGGTGCGGGGCATCGTGCACTGCGGTCAGTGCAAGGAGCCGGGTGGTCTGTCTCTGCCGCTGACCAATGCGGCGCTGGCGGCACTGCAGCATATTTTGTCCTGCCCACCCAAACGGCTCTACAGCTTTTCGCTGGACGCGGCGCAGCTGCGGATTCTGGGCCACGCAGCGGAGGCCTTTGTGGCCGCCCAGCTGGAGCGCGGATTCCGCACATTGGACTACTATAAGGCCATCCTGCCGACCGGCGGGATGTGACGAGAAAAGAGATACTTATGAGCGAAATGTTTGAAAAATCCATTCGCACGCTGGAACTGCCGGCGGTGCTGGAGATGCTCAGCCACCGCGCCGTCAGTGATGCGGCCAAGGAGCGGTGTCTGCGGCTTACTCCCAGCACCGATGCGGACGAGGTAATGCTGCTGCTCAGCCAGACCGATGCGGCTAAAGAGCGTCTGGGTCTTCACGGCAGCCCCTCTTTTTCCGGCGTGAAGGATGTGGCGCAGGCTCTCAGCCGCGCTGACCACGGCGGTGTGCTGAACACCCGCGAGCTGCTGGATATCGCCGGCGTGCTGACGGCCAGCCGCCGTGTATACGAATATGATCTGGATCGCAAGGGTGAGCCTACGGCCATCGACCAGCTGTTTGCATCTCTCCACACCAACAAGTTTTTGGAGGAGAAGATCCGCTCGGCCATCCTGGATGAGGAGACCATTGCCGATACGGCCAGCCCGGAACTGGCGGATATCCGCCGCAAGATGCGCGTTGCTGCTGCCAAGGGCCGTCAGATTTTGCAGAAAATCATCGCCTCTCCCTCCTATGCCAAGGTGCTGCAGGAGGCGCTCATCACCCAGCGTGACGGCCGCTTTGTGGTGCCGGTGAAGGCGGAGTATAAGGGAAGTTTGCCCGGTCTGGTGCATGATATCTCCTCCTCCGGTGCGACGCTGTTTGTCGAACCTATGGGTGTGGTGCAGGCCAACAACGAACTGCGGGAACTGCAGGCCAAGGAGGAGAAGGAGATCGACCGGATCCTGCGCCAGCTTTCCGCTGACTGCGCCATGCAAATGAACAATATCTTGTGGGATTACGACATTTTAGTACACCTTGATATGATTTTCGCCAGAGCGCAGCTGAGCTATCACATGAATGCGGCTCGCCCTGAGGTGCGCAAGCGCGGCGGTGTGGTGCTGCGCCGTGCCCGTCATCCGCTGCTGGATCAGGCCAAGGCGGTGCCCATTACGGTGGATCTGGGTGAGAGCTTTGACACACTGGTGATCACCGGCCCCAATACCGGCGGTAAGACGGTGACCCTTAAGACGCTGGGTCTCCTGTGCCTGATGGCCCAGTGCGGCCTGCATATCCCTGCCGATGACGGCAGCGCTGTGCGGGTGTTTGAACGCATTCTGGCAGACGTGGGCGATGAGCAGAGCATCGAGCAAAGCCTGTCCACCTTCTCGGCCCATATGTCCAACACGGTGCAGATTTTGGCCGAGGCGGATGAGAAAAGTCTGATTCTCTTTGACGAATTAGGTGCCGGTACTGACCCCATTGAGGGTGCAGCGCTGGCCATCGCTATCATTCAGCATGCCCGCAGCTGCGGTGCGCTGACAGCGGCCACCACCCACTATGCAGAGCTCAAGACCTTTGCCATGACCACGGCGGGAGTGGAAAACGCCAGCTGCGAGTTTGACGTGCAGACGCTGCGGCCTACCTACCGGCTGCTGATTGGCATTCCCGGCAAGTCCAACGCCTTTGCCATTTCCCGGCGGCTGGGTTTGCCGGAGGAAGTGATCCGGGCGGCCAAAAATCAGATGGACAGCGAGTCTGTTCGGTTTGAAGATGTGCTGGCTCAGCTGGAAGAGAAGCGTCAGCACTTGGAAAAGGCACAAAGTGAAGCAGACCGTCTGTGGCGGCAGCGAGAGGAAGACGCCCGTAAGGCCCGCACCTACCGCGAGCAGATGGAGAAAGCAAAGGAAAATGCCAAGAGTCGCGGTGAGGCTGAAGCCAAGCGTATCATCCGCGAAGCAACGGTCCGCAGCGAGGCTATTTTTGCTGAACTGGACACGCTGCGCAAAGAACAGCAGCGGCAGGCCAATTTCCAGGCGGTCAATGATGCCAAGGCCTCGGTACGGCATAGCCTGAAAGAGGCGGAGCGCCTGCTGCATCAAAAGGACGAAACGGAAGATCCTACGCTGACACCCAGCCGGCCCTACGAGGTGGGCGACATGGTGGAGATCCCCGGTGTGAAGATGGCGGCTACGGTGCTGAGTGTCAACGGTGACGGCACGCTGCTGCTGCAGGCCGGAAAGATGAAGATGACCACCAAGGCTGCGCAGGTGCGGCTGCTGGATACGGCAGAGGCGCAGCAGAAGAAAAAGCAGACTGTGCCCCGCGCCACGGCGGCACCGGCTGTGCGCATTGCTGCGCGGGCGGCGTCGGAGCTGGATATCCGCGGCTACGAGACGCTGGAGGCCGAGAGCATCGTGGAGAACTACATCGACAGCGCTGTGATGGCTAAATTGGGCACGGTGACCATCATCCACGGCAAAGGCACCGGTGCGCTGCGCAAGGCGGTACACGAAATGCTGCGGCGCAACAAGGCTGTCAAAAGCTTCCGTCTGGGCCACTATGGCGAGGGCGAGGCCGGCGTAACGGTGGTGGAACTGAAATAGACTGTGGTTTTGTGACAAGCGCCGAAATTTTGGGGGAATTGGACAAAGCAACAGGAAAATTTTGTGGTTTTGGATATTGCATTGAGGGAGCAGGATTCGGTATAATAAACATACCAAGAAGTATTGGTTGCTCAATGTAAAAAAGCTGCTGATAAAGGAGATTGATTCGATGTATACTCAGGAAATTACCGTTAAGAACGAAGTCGGTCTGCACGCACGTCCTGCAACGTATTTCATTCAGAAGGCCAACGAATTTAAGAGCGGCATCTGGGTCGAGAAGGAAGAGCGTCGTGTCAACGCCAAGAGCCTGCTGGGTGTTCTGTCCCTGGGCATTGCCAAGGACACGGTGATCACCCTGATCGCTGACGGTGCCGATGAAAAGGAAGCCGTGGCTGCTCTGGCTGAGCTGATTGAGAACAACTTCGGTGAATAATGAAATAAAAAAAGACCGATGCCTTATGGCATCGTTCTTTTTTTATTTATAAGCTGCGATCTTCTTCACCGCGGCGGGCAACTTCCAGCAGCACACGCACAGCTTCCACACCGTATTCGCCCTGAGCTGTCTCGCCGGTGAGCATCAGACAGGATGCGCCGTCAAGACAGGCATTGTAGATGTCTGTCACCTCGGCGCGGGTGGGGACAGGGGAGTGGATCATGCTCTGCAGCAGGTGAGTGACCACCAGAAAATCCTGATTGGCGGCGCGGCAGGCGGCGGCAATCTTCTTTTGGGCGCGGGGCAGATCGTACAAACACAGATTGCTGCCCAGATCACCGCGAGCAATGGTGACTACATCGCACAGATCCATCCATTCAGCTACCGTGGTAAGACCCTCGGCATCTTCCGCTTTGGCAAAGATGAGCAGATCGTCGAGACCGTGTTGCTGCAGTGCGTGGCGCACCTGCAGCAGGTCGTCACGACTGCGGACAAAGGGCTGCATCACAGCGGTGACGCCGTGGGCGCGGGCAACAGACAGGTCTGCGTGGTCGGCAGCCGATACAACGGGACGCGGGATTTCCACACCGGGCAGGGTGATACTCTTTCGCCCTTCCAGCAAGCCGCCGCGCAAACAGCGGCAAACGGCAGTCTGCCCGTCGTGGGAGGTAACGGTCAATTCAATGGCGCCATCATCCACCAGTATGGTTTGCTCCGGCTTCAGAGCGGCCAGAATATCATCGTCCAGCAGCGGCAGACCCATTTTGCCAAAACGGATGGTGTCGCCGGTCTGCAGGCGGATGGGGCGGGTCAGCTGGCCAAGACGCAGCTCGGCACCCCGCAGATCGATGATCAGCTCCGGACGGATGCCGGTGGTTTCGCCGGCGGCGCGCAGTGCATCAGTCCATTTTTGGCAGTCGGGAAGCGTGCGGTGGGAGAGATTGAGACGAAAACCGGTCAAACCCAGGCGCAGCATGGCGCTGATGGTGGTCGCCTCGCAGCAGGCGGGACCCAGAGTGGCGTATGTTTTGATCATGGTGTGTTCTCCTTGTGGAAATGGTCATACACCGCCTGTGCTGCCGTTTTGGGCAGCACGGCGCACAGCTCGTCAAGCGAGGCGGCGGTGATGGCCTTGATGGTTTTGAAGTGCTGCATCAGCGCCTTCTTCCGAACCTCTCCCACACCGGGGATTCCGTCGAGGTGAGAGGCGAAGCTGCTGCGCTTGTGTTTTTCGTGGTGATAGGTGATGGCGAAGCGGTGCACCTCTTCCTGAATGGTGCCAATGAGGGCGAAGAGATGGGGGCTTTGCTGGATGCCTAATTCCTGGCCGTCCGGTGTCATCAGGGCGCGGGTGCGATGGCGGTCATCTTTTACCATGCCCAGAATGGGGAGAGACAGACCCAGGGCAGACAGGGCATCCTGCGCAACACGGGCGTGCATTTGGCCACCGTCGATCAGAAGAAGATCCGGCGTTTGGTCAAATTTCTCGTCGCCGTCCAGATAACGGCGGAAGCGGCGCGTCAGCACCTCCTGCATGGCGGCGTAATCGTCGGGCGTTGTCAGCGTCTTGATCTGAAAGCGGCGATAGTCCCGCTTGAGCGGTTTCCCATCATAAAAAACCACCATGCTGGCGACCATGTCGGAACTGCCGGTGTGGGAGATATCGTAAGACTCTATGCGGCGGGGGGCGTGACCGAGTCCGGCCAAGGCGCCCAGCTGTTCCAGCGTTTTGCCGGTGCGCTCGCTTTGTGTGGTGATTCGTTCCACTTCTTCGGCGGCGTTGCGAACGGCCATTTTCAACAGGTCGGCTCGCTCACCCCGCTGGGGGAGGCGGACGGTTACTTTGTGCCCGGCTTTTTCTGTCAGCAGCGCGGAAAAGACATCCTGATCCTCCAGGGGGCAGGGCAGCAGGATTTCGGAGGGGAAAACACCGCGGTCGAGATAATACTGGCTCAAAACGGCGCCGAGAATCTCGCTTTCGCTTTCATCGGCAGCGGCGGGAAAAACCTGCACCTCGCGGCCCAGCAGGTCGCCGTTTTGGATATGCAGCACGGCGCAGCCGCAGCGCACCTGACCGGGATAAATGCCCCACACATCGGTATCGGCGCAGACACCGGCAATGACTTGCTGCTGCTTGCCCAGCACAGCAAGAGACCGGATGCGGTCGCGCAGTGCGGCGGCTTTTTCAAAGGCCAGCTCCTCTGCCGCCTGCTCCATCTGTGTCTGCAATTCGGCAGCCAGTTGGCGGTATTTACCGGAGAAGAGTCGGGCGGCTTGGTCAATGCGCGTTTGATACTCCGTGCGGTCGGGTCCGTCGATGCGGCAAAAACCGTCGCATCTGCCGATATGGTAGTTCAGACAGGGGCGTTCCTTGCCGATATCCCGGGGGAAACGGCGCGAGCAGGTGGGCAGGCGCAGGGCACTGCACACTGAGTCAATAGCGTTGTGGGTATCGTGACGGCCACCGAAGGGGCCAAAATAACGGGCACCGTCGTTTTCTGCGCGGGAGGACAGGGAGAAACGAGGATAGGAGACACCCTGTTCCAAACGGACAAAGGGATAGCCCTTATCATCTTTGAGAAGAATGTTATAGCGGGGCTGGTGGCGCTTGATGAGGGAGTTTTCCAGTACCAGCGCTTCAAATTCCGAGGAGACGAAGATGGTGTCGAATCGATCCACCTGACTGACCATGGCCCGCGTTTTAGCGTTATGGGCGGCGCCGCTCTGGAAATACTGGGTGACGCGATTTTTCAATTTTTTCGCCTTGCCCACATAGATGACTTTGCCCGTCTTATCCATCATCAGATAAACGCCGGGAGCCGGGGGCAGGTCGTTGGCCTTTTGGCGCAGTTCCTCGCGTGTCATGGCAGCGCCTCCTTTCGTTGTTCTTACGGTCAGTATAGCATGCAGCCGTGTCCGGTGCAAGCAAAAGCATGGTTGCATCAAGGCGTGGGGAAAGGTATAATAAGGAAAACCAAAAGGGAGGGATCGGCTATGATCCAGGATATTGGAAGCCATATCTACGACAGAAGCTACAGCCTGCGCTGTGCGGAAAAGGAGGATTTTGCCCTTTGTTACCGACAGGGCAAGGTGCTGCTGCGGCGCGTGGCGGAGGACGCATGGGCGCTGCCCCATTTTGCTGATTTCCCGGCGGAAATTTGCCCTGACCTGACCACGGCGCGGCATTTCTTCGCTCTCGACGGCGTAGGCTGCTATCTCTGCGATCCCGACCCGGCGGAGGACGCACTGCCGGACGGCTGGGAGTACTGCAGCGCTCAGGCGCTGCGGACGGTGCGGCCCATGGAGGTGGCCTTTGCCGCCATCACCGGCGCGCAGCTGGATCGGTGGTATAAGAGCCGCGCATTCTGCGGCCGCTGCGGCACGAAAATGAAAACCAGTGACATCGAGCGTGCCATGGTGTGTCCCGACTGCGGGCTTATTGAGTATCCCAAGATCTGCCCGGCGGTGATTGTGGCGGTGACGGACGGCGATAAGCTGTTGCTGACCCGTTATGCCGACCGTCCCTACCGCGGCCCGGCTCTCATCGCCGGCTTTGTGGAAGTGGGCGAGACGCTGGAGGACACGGTGCGCCGCGAGGTGCTGGAAGAGGTGGGTCTCCATGTGAAGAATATCCGCTACTATAAAAACCAGCCCTGGTCCTTTACCGACACGCTGCTGGTGGGATTCTACTGCGACCTGGACGGTGACGCGCAGATCAGCCTGGATCGCAACGAGCTGTGCGAGGGCGTGTGGATGGAGCGAAGCGAACTGCCGGAGCGGGAGAACGATGTGTCCCTCACCTCGGAGATGATCGAGATGTTCCGCCTCGGGGAGAAGTAAAGAAAGAGCATCCATCGATTCGATGGATGCTCTTTTTCAGTTCAGTGCGGTTTCGTTCAGTTCGAAGAGCGCTTCAATGCGGCGGCGCAGGAGGCGGTTTTCCACCGATTCCAGTGCGGGATCTTGTACCAGCAGCTCTTTGGCTGCCGTCTGCGCTTCGTCCAGCAAGCGCATGTCACAGCTGAGGTCCGCGATCTTCATGGCCGGCAGACCGTGCTGGCGCTGACCGAAGAAGTCGCCGGGGCCGCGCAGCCGCAGGTCTTCTTCCGAGATTTTGAAGCCGTCGTTGGTTTTGGTCATGATCTTCAGCCGCTGCCGCGTCTCCTCGTTCTGGGTGTCGCTCAGGAGGATGCAGTAGCTCTTGGTGCTGCCGCGGCCCACGCGGCCGCGCAGCTGGTGCAGCTGGCTCAGACCGAATCGTTCGGCGTTTTCCACCACCATGGTGTTGGCGTTGGGCACGTCCACACCCACCTCGATGACGGTGGTGGACACCAGAATGTCACTCTCACCGGCGGCAAAGGCGGCCATAACAGCCTCTTTGTCCTTGGCTTTCATCTTGCCGTGGAGCACAGAGATCCGCAGGTCGGGGAACACATTCTTCTGCAGATCCTGGGCGTAGGCAGTGACGGCCTTGCGCTCGTCGGGGATCTCTTCGCCGTCACCCACCAGAGGGCAGACGATGAACACCTGACGCTCCTCCATTACCTGTTTGCGGATAAAAGCGTTGATGCGGGATCGGTAGTCTTCGCCCACGGCAAAGGTGTCTACCTTCTGCCGCCCGGGAGGCAGCTCGTTGATGATGGACACGTCCAGATCGCCGTAGATGATCAGCGCCAGCGTGCGGGGGATGGGGGTGGGGGAGAGCACCAGCATATGGGGATGTTCGGCTTTCTGCCCCAATGCGGCACGTTGATCCACACCGAAGCGGTGTTGTTCGTCGGTAATGACAAGGCCCAGCTTGGCATACTGCACATCCTCCGTCAGCAGGGCGTGGGTGCCGATGCACAGGTCGATGGCGCCGCACTTCAGGTCAGAAAGGATAGCGCGGCGTTCCTTGGCACGGGTGCTGCCGGTCAGCAGGGCGCAGGAGAGCCCAAAACGGGCGAACAGAGGGGCGAGGGTCTCGTAGTGTTGACGGGCCAAAATCTCCGTAGGCGCCATCAGGGCGCTTTGCCAGCCATTCTGCGCGGCGAACCACACACAGGCGGCAGCCACCATGGTTTTACCACTGCCCACGTCGCCTTGGCACAGGCGGTTCATGGGCCGCTGAGAACACATATCACCGATAGCGTCGCCGATAGCCCGCTGCTGGGCGAGCGTCAGCGTGAAGGGCAGTTTTTCATAGAAGGGGGTCATGTCCAGCCGGCGGCAGGCAGGGCCGGACACATCCTGCCGGCGTGAGCGCAGCAGGTGAAGACCGCAGGTGAGGAGGAACAGTTCTTCAAACACCATGCGCCGCCGGGCGATTTCCAACGCTTCGGGGGAGTTGGGGAAGTGGATGTTCTCGTAGGCGTAATTGATGTAGCAAAGTTCGTGCTGCCGGCGCACATCGTTGGGCAGTACATCTTCCAACAGGTCACGGCACGCGTCCAGACCTTGGCGCACAGACCGGCCGAGAATCAGCTGGCTGACACCGGCAGTCAGGGGATACAAAGGCATGATGCGGCCGGTAATCTGCTGCTGGCCCTCTTTCTCGATGAGCGGATTGACCATCTGGCGGCGCAGAAGGTTTCCCTCCACCTTGCCGTAGAAGATATAGGTTTCGCCCTTGTGCAGGGAGTTTTTGCGGTATTCCTGATTGAAAAATACCAGATCCAGACTTCCTCCTTCATCTACGGCGCGGCATTTTACCAGTGTGCGGCCACCGCTGATGCGGCTTGCGGTGGGATCGGAGGCAATCATGGCCTTGACGCAGGCGTTCTCGCCCAAAATAAGCTCGCGGATGGGGCGGGTCAGGGTGCGGTCCTCGTAGCCGCGGGGGAAATAGGAGATGAGGTCTTTCAGCGTGGCGATGCCCAGCTTGTTCAGCGATTTGGCCCGCTGTTCACCAATGCCTTTGATATAGCGGATATCCGTGTTCAAATCGGCCATGAGGTCACCTCCCAGTCAAAATTTTCTTTATTGTACCAGTTTTGCGTCCGGAATACAATCGAAAGAAAAAGAGACGGCTCGAAGAGCCGTCTCTTACTGATTCAAAAGCCGCTGAAGGGGGAGAAGCCGTCCACAGGGGCAAAAGCTTCGGGGGGTGCTGGCATGGTGAGGAAATCGTCATCCTCTTCTTCGGGGACGGGAACATAGTCTACATACTGAAAGCGCAGACCGTTTTCTTCCATGATCTCGCTTTCATATGCCACTTCCCAGGTCGGATCTGCGTCCAGGTCGGGGAAGAAGGTGTCCGCTTCGGGAGAGGCAAACACGCGGGTCACGTAGACGCGGTCACACATGCTCAGGAACTGGTGGTATACCGAGCCGCCGCCGATGACAAAAGCGTCGGCACCGGCAGCAAAAACAGCGCCGGCGGCGGTGCATACAGTCTCAACATTTTCGGCCTTGAAGTCCAGATTGCTTGTCAGCACGATGTTGCGGCGGTTGGGCAACCCCTTGCCGCCGGGCAGACTCTGCAGCGTTTTGCGGCCCATGATCACGGAGCAGCCGGAAGTGAGTGCTTTGAAGCGCTTCAGGTCGGCGCTGATGCGGAAGAGAAGGTCGTTGTCTTTTCCAATGCCCCAGTTTTCACTGACGGCTACAATAGCTTGCATGGCGATACTCCTTTAGATTGCTACCGGGATTTTGTCATCAAAGGCATGGGGATCATAACCTTCCAGCGAGAAACTGTCGCGGGTGAAGGAATAGAAATCGGTGACAGACTTGTCGATGACGAACTTAGGTGCCTCGCGGCCTTCCTTATCCAGCATCTTTTCCACGATGGGTACATGGCGGTCGTAGATGTGGGCGTCGGCGATGACGTGTACCAGCTCACCGGCTTCCAGACCGCTGACCTGCGCCATCATGTGCACCAGTACGGCGTACTGCACCACGTTCCAGTTGTTGGCGGCCAGCATGTCCTGACTGCGCTGGTTCAAAATAGCGTTGAGGGTGTTGCCCGAGACATTGAAGGTCATGGAATAGGCACAGGGGTACAGAGCCATCTCATGGAGGTCCTGGAAGTTATAAATGTTGGTGAGGATGCGGCGGGAGGCGGGGTTATGCTTCAGGTCATACAGCACGCGATCCACCTGATCCATCTCGCCTTCGGGATACTGATGCTTTACGCCCAGCTGATAACCGTAGGCCTTGCCGATAGAGCCGGTTTCGTCAGCCCAGCTGTCCCAGATGTGACCGCGCAGGTCGTGGATATTGTTGGACTTCATCTGCCAGATCCACAGCAGCTCATCGATGCAGGTTTTGAAATAGGTGCGGCGGATGGTCAGGATAGGAAATTCTTCTTTCAGGTTATAGCGGTTGACAATGCCGAACTTTTTCACCGTGTGGGCAGGAGCGCCATCATCCCAGCGGGGACGGACGTTCTGATCGGTGTCCCACACGCCGTGGGTCAGGATATCACGGATATTCTGCTTGAAAATTTCATCTGCGCGGCTCATAACGGATCCCCCTTGTATCATTTTTTTTAGTGTATCATAAAGCGAGGCAATTAGCAAAGAAAATATGATTTGTGAAGCGAATAACGGAATGTGGAAAAGTGTGGAATAATTTTGAAAATATAAAGTTTCTTTTCTTATGATAATCATGTATAATATAAGCTGTGGTGGAGCGAGGAACGCTCCGGCACAAAAAGAAGGAGGAAATTTCACATGAAGAATAAGAAGCTGTCTTTGACGGCGCAGATCGCCATTGGCCTGGTGCTGGGCGTGATGGTGGGTCTGGCGCTGCAGAACTACGCCGAATTTGCCAATGGGTATATCAAACCTTTTGGTACCATTTATCTGAACCTGATCAAGACCATCGTGGTTCCCGTAGTGCTGCTGAGCATCATTCAGGGCATCATCTCTCTGGAGGATGTGAAGAAGGTGGGAAGCATCGGCGTGCGCACCGTGGTTTACTACATGTGCACCACCGCTCTGGCCGTGACCATCGGTCTGCTGTTTGCCAACCTGCTGAACGTGGGCGCCGGCTACGTGCTGCCCGGCGGTGAGCTGAGCTATGAGGCATCTGCGGCTCCCGGTTTTATGACCACGCTGGTCAATATCTTCCCCTCCAACATCATTCAGCCTCTGGCCAACGCTACCATGCTGCAGGTCATCGTCATCGCTGTTCTCTTCGGCTTTGGCATCATTCTGGCCGGTGAAAAGGGTGAGATCGCGGCTCGCGTGGTGGACAGCTTCGCTGAGGTGTCCTTCAAGATCATGGGTATGATCATCCGCCTGAGCGCCATCGGTGTGTTCGCCCTGATCTGCCCCGTGGTGGCAGAGAACGGCCCCGCCGTGCTGCTGCCCCTGCTGAAGGTCATTCTGGTGGCTTACGCTGCTTATATCATCCACATGGTGGTGGTCTACTCCGCCTCTGTAAAGGCCTTTGCCGGCATGAATCCCCTGCACTTCTTCAAGGGCATGAGCCAGCCCATGATCTTTGCCTTCTCCAGCGCCAGCAGCGTGGGCGTGCTGCCCTTCAACTTGGAGGCTACTGAGAAGAAGCTGGGTGTGCGCAAGGAGATCGCCAGCTTTGTGCTGCCCCTGGGTGCTACCATCAACATGGACGGTACCGCCATCTATCAGGGTGTGTGCGCCATCTTCATTGCCCAGATCTTCGGTATTGACCTGACCATCTCCCAGCAGATCACCATCATTCTGACTGCTACCCTGGCATCTATCGGTACTGCCGGTGTACCCGGCAGCGGCATGATCATGCTGGCCATGGTACTGCAGAGCGTGGGCCTGCCTGTGGAAGGTATCGCCCTGGTGGCCGGTATCGACCGTATTCTGGATATGGGCCGTACCGTGGTCAACATCACCGGTGACGCCGCCTGCTCCGTGTGCGTGAACGCTATGGAACTGCGCCGCGAGGCCAAGCTGAAGGCCAAGCAGGAATCTGCGGAATAAACAACACATAAAAAAGAACTCCGACATCAGTCGGAGTTCTTTTTTTGTAGAACAGATCATGCCTGTTTGCTGTAGTCGATGATGATCTTTTTGCAGTCGGCGCAGCGGTAGGCGTGCACGGTTCTGCTGTTGTCGGCGGCACCGTTGGAGAGAGGAAGACTGTCGCTTTCCCAGAGAAGTGCCAGAGAGGACAGAGCGGCCACCGGCTGGCGATGCAGCGTCCATGTCAGACCATCGCGGCACTGGATGTAACCGAGCAGCATTTCTTTTTGGCAGTAGGGGCAGTTCATACAAGCGCTCCTTTCGTTACGACATCTTTTCCATGGTGAAGACCATGCTACACGAAGGGGTTGCGCTGTCCATAGGCACCAACCCGTCGCCGAGCATGCCGGCATAGTAGCCGCTGTAGGTCACATTCCAGGTGACGCACACGCCGTGGACGGTGCGCTGCAGAGAGTGGAAGGGATCTTCTTCCAGAACACGGATTAGCTCGTCTACCGCATCACTGTGCAGGCCGGGAGCCTGCGCCTGGAGATAGGCCATGGCGGCCAGCGCCCGGCGACTGGTGAAAATGGGAACCCAACTCTCCGTGTCACCCTGGACAGTTAGGCTGAAAGAGAGTCCGGTCATAACGCCGTCCTCTTCCGTGCAGATGAAGTCGGGAGCATCAATCTCGTTGAGGCTGATGACAAAGCCGCCGTTGCCGTTGAGGTCGCGCCATGTGCCGTCTTGATCCAGACGGAAAACGTAGTCGTAATAGCCGGCCAGACGGTTATAGTTTTGGGCAAATTCCGCCACGGTGATATCGCCCCGGTTGGGCGGCAGGGTGGCCAGCTTGGCAGAGCCGGTGCGCCCCAGCAGCAGGAGAATCGCGGCTGCGGTGACGGCGGCAATGCGCCAGACCTTTTCGTCTTTCAGGTGCAGTTCGCTGTCCCACTCCCACTCCAGCGTTTTGCCCTCTTTACAGTCGTAGTAGCATTTATAGCCGCGGATGAGGTCGTAGATGGGGATCCAGAATCCAAAGCCGTACCATAGCGCCTGCACGGTGCGGTAAAGACCCTCGCCGTAGCTGAGTTTCTGCCCTGTGTTGTTGCGCACGCTCAGACCCAGCAGCCATTTGCCGGGGGTGGTGCCCCATGTGGAGAGGAAGAGAGGCTCGATGAGGACCATCATGACGACAGACACGATGCCGCCTGCGAAGGTCCACGCTGTACCGGCGTCAGTGGCGGGACTTTTGTGGATTACCAGCAGGCCGAAAATGACCCAGAGCGAGCCATAGAAATAGTCGTCCAGCAACCGGGCGAAGAATCGCCGCCAGGGGGCAGTGACTTTGTGATAGGTGTCTTCTTTAGGAACGGTGACGGCGGCCGGTTCGGCAGAGGCGAGCGTATCGAGATAGTGCCGGCCATCCAACGTGTGGTACTGCACGCCGTCCTGCTGGATCCGGCGGCACAGCCGGGCGCGGTTTTGGGCATCGAGAGACTGCTGCTCCAGAGCTGCGGCGTGCCGGGTCAGCAATACGTCCAGCGACAGTTCGCCCTTTTGCGCTGCGCGGATCTCGTCCAGACTCAAACCCAATGTCCGCAGCAGCAGAATGCGCTGCAGCTGCCGCAGATCCTCTTCGCTGTACTCGCGGTAGCCGTTGTCCTGCCGCTGAGGGGAGAGGAGGCTCTCCTGCTCATAAAAGCGGATGTTGGCGCGGCTCATGCCGCTGCGCTGTTCGATTTCCTTGATGGTCATAGGCACACGCTCCTTTCTCTTTGAGAATAGCGTAAGGTATCAAGCCGCTTCACAGTCAAGACTTTTTTGAAAGTTTTCTTCTTTATTTTACAGTAAATACCTTTTCCGCGCAAGATGGGGAAAAGCAGTGCGCCGTGGGCGAGGGAAAAGAAAAAAGAAGCCCCGCAGGGCTTCTTTTCAATCCAGTTCCACGCTGATGTTGTCGGTTCCGTTTTGCTCGAACTCCATTAAGTATACTCCCATGCGCTCCATCACTTCGTCGTAATTTTCCGGTGTGATGGGGGGATCGTCCATGTCCCGCAGCGCCATCTCCTGAGCCAGGATCTCGAAGAAGGTCACATCCTCATAGGCCATGATGGCCTCGTGGATACCTCCCTCGGCAAAGGCGCGGGACGGGATCAGTTCGCCTTCATACAGCTCCGTCAGAGGGGCCATGCCGTGACCGAGACAATGGGAGAAAATTAAGCTTTCCACTTCATCATACTGGCGGATGCGGTCATCACCGCGGGTGGAGTTGAGCACCCAGTTGCCGATATATACCAGGTCCAGCAGACGCCGGAACTGCTTTTCGCTTAACTTGATTTCCATCATGTCACCTCCAAAATGTGACGTTAAAAGCATTATACCAAAGCAATACGGGAATTACTACTGAAAAAAGCGGGGAAAGAGGCCAAAATTTAGCTTGTGTAACGCCCACTTGGATAGTATAATAAATTAGTTATCATGTGCGACAAAGGAGCATCTTCTATGGATCGCAGAGCTTTGGGCGTATTTGACTCCGGTTTGGGGGGTCTGACCGCCGTGCGGGAGCTGCGCAGCATCCTCCCCTCTGAAAACATTATATACTTTGGAGACACGTCCCGTGTCCCCTATGGCGGACGCAGCAGCGAAATTCTGCACCACTATGCCAGACAGGATGTTCACTTCCTGCGCTCGTTTGACATCAAGGCCATTCTGGTGGCCTGCGGCACTGTGTCTACCACGGCGCTGCCTGCGCTGCAGCAGGAAAATGACCTGCCCATCCTGGGTGTGGTGGACCCCGCCTGCCGCCGTGCTGCCGCCAAAACCCGCAACAAGCGGGTGGGACTCATCGCCACCGCAGCTTCGGTAAACTCCGGCGCTTATGAGCGGACGCTGCGCCGAATCGATCCCGAGATTGAGGTGATCAGCCGTGCCTGCCCCCTCTTTGTTCCTTTGGTGGAGAATGGTCGGTTCCACCGCGGTGATATCGTCATTGAAACGGTGGCGCGCGAGTATCTCCAGCCGATGAAAGAGCAGGGCTTGGACACATTGATTCTGGGCTGCACCCACTATCCGCTGCTGACTGACATCATTGCCGACATCATGGGCGAGGATGTGGAGCTTATCAACGTGGGACAGGAAGCTGCCTGGGAAATGAAGCGGACGCTGGAGCGGCTGGATTTGCTCTCTGACGCACCGCTGGGTGAAACGACGCTCTATGCCAGTGACCGCCCCGACGACTTTGGCGTTCTGGCCGGACAGTTTCTGCAGCAGGAGCTGCAGGGAACGGTCCGCAGCGTCAATATCGAGCAGTATTGAGGTGGGATATGGAAGGACACGTGAAGGTAACGCTTCTGTCCCGCAGTCGCTATGAGGGTGGCGAGGATGTGCTGTCCTTTGCCGGCAACGGTCTTTTGAAGCGCACCGAAACCGGCTGGCATCTGCGCTACACCGCTTCTTCGCAGGACGGAAGTCACATGGCCTCCGATCTCCGGCTGGAGGAGGAATGCGCCATCGTGCGCAACATCACCGCTGACTATACCCTGACGCTGGACAAAAAAGAAAAGACCCAGGCACGAATCCAGACCCAGGCCGGTACGCTGACCATGGCGGTCACTACGCGGCAGCTGGAATGGCATCTGGAGGAAGCGCCGGGACGCATCATTATGGACTATACACTGATGGCTCTGGGGCGGACGGTATCCGATCTGCACCTGACCATCTATCTGACAGATCAATGAGGAGAGAAAAGACGATGAATATGATTCAAAGCGCCAAGGATCAAGTGCTGCAGCTGACGCTGGGCGCCCTGTCCAAAGCTGTTGCCGAAGGTTTGCTGCCCGAAGTGGATGTTAAGCCTTCTGTGGAAATTCCCAAGGACACCTCTAACGGTGACTATACCACGACTTTCTGCCTGGCTGCTGCCAAGGCCATGCGGATGAACCCCCGTCAGGTGGCGCAGATCCTGACAGAGCGTATGGAACTGGAAGGCTCTTACTTCACCTCTGTGGAGATGGCCGGCCCCGGCTTCCTGAACTTCCGTCTGGGCACCAAGTGGTTTGCCGACACCGTGGCCTGCATCGACAGCGAGGGCAGCGCTTATGGCTGCAACGATATGCTTGCCGGCAAGAAGTACATGGTGGAGTTCGTCTCCGCCAACCCCACCGGTCCCATGCACATGGGTAATGCCCGCGGCGGCGTGCTGGGTGATACGCTGGCTGCTGTGCTGGCCAAGTCCGGTGCCGAGGTGTGGCGTGAGTTCTATGTCAACGACGCCGGCAACCAGATCGAGAAGTTTGCAAACAGTCTGGAAGCCCGCTACCTGCAGATCATCCACGGCGAGGATGCCGTGGAGTTCCCCGAGGATGGTTATCACGGCGACGATATTCGCGAGCTGGCCCGCGCTTTCTACGAGTGCGAGGGCGATAAGTTTGCCTCCGTTGACAAGGCTGAGCGCCACGAGGCGTTGGCTAAGTTCGGCCTGAGCCATAACATCCCCAAGATGAAGACGGATCTGGCCCGCTACGGTATCCACTATGACGAGTGGTTCTTCGAGTCCAGTCTGCACGAGAGCGGCTATGTGGCCGACTCTGTGGAGGAGCTGACGAAGCAGGGCTATACCTATGAGAAGGATGGCGCTCTGTGGCTTAAGACCAGCCAGATTATGGCTGAGAACCTGAAGAAGGCCGGCAAGTCCGATGCCGACATCGAGAAGCTGGGCCTGAAGGACGACGTGCTGCGTCGCGCCAATGGTTTCTACACCTACTTTGCCGCCGACATCGCCTACCACCGCAACAAGTTTGCCGTCCGCGGCTTTGATAAGGTCATCAACATCTGGGGCGCTGACCACCACGGCCATGTGGCCCGTCTGAAGGGCGCCATGGATGCCCTGGGCCTCAACGGCAGCGAGCGGCTGGACATCGTTCTCATGCAGCTGGTGAAGCTGATGCAGGACGGCGAAGTGGTGCGTATGTCCAAGCGTACCGGCAAGGCTATCAGTCTGACTGACCTCCTTGACATGGTGCCGGTGGACGCCTGCCGTTACTTCTTCAACGCCAAGCCCGAGACCCAGATGGACTTCGACCTGGGTCTGGCCGTCCGTGAGGACAGCGAGAACCCTGTGTACTATGTCCAGTACGCCCACGCACGCATCTGCACGCTGCTAAAGAATCTGGAAGCCGAGGGCTATGCTGTGCCGGAGGTTGCCGATGTGGACTTCGCCCTGCTGTGCGATGACAGTGAAATTGCCCTCATTAAGCAGCTGGCCGTCTATTGTGAGGCTGTCCGTCTGGCTGCCCGCGACTATGACCCCAGCCACATCAACCGCTATCTCATCGACTTGGCTGCTGCCTTCCACAAGTTCTACAACGCCTGCCGCATCAAGGGCGAGGAAGCCGCTGTTCTGCGTGCCCGCCTGAAGCTGGCCGACACCGTGCGCAGTGTCCTGCGCAACGGCATGGAACTGATCGGCAGCTCTGCTCCTGAAAAGATGTAATCAAACCTTAAGCCGCCCGGCCAATGTGTACTGCCCCAGATTGTACGGACAGCACAAAAAAACCCCTAAGTAGGAAAATATTAAGTTTTATGCGGAGTGGCGCAGCGTCAGCGGCGCCACTCCAGTCTTTGCCTGGATACGCTCATGGTTATAGAAGTGAATGTAGCGATCAATCATTTCATTGGCTTCCTTGAACGTTGCCG
>JAZRRQ010000163.1:0-12958 GCA_045650885.1 Vescimonas sp.
TGAAAGAGGTTGATACCCATGAAGACTATGCTGTTCAGCCCCGGCCCCGTTCTGGTCGAGGAGCCCGTTCGTCAGTCCCTGCTGCACTATGATATCTGCCACAGAAGCGCAGAGTTCGAAGAGCTGTTTGTTGATATCCAGGCCAAGGTTCTGCGCCTGTTCAACGCTGATGACAGCTACTACAGCGTGATCGTTTCCGGTTCCGGTACCTCCGCCAACGAGACCTGCCTGTCCTCCGTTTTCGCCGATGGCGACGAGGCCCTGCTGATCAACAACGGCGTGTTCGGTGACCGTCTGCTGGAGATCCTGACCAAGTACAACGTTCCCACTCATAACTATCAGCCCGGCTGGGCCAACGATCCCGATCTGGCCGAGGTGGAGGAGATCCTGAAGAACAACCCCAAGATCACCTACGTCTGCATGGTCTTCCACGAGACCAGCACCTCCATGGTCAACCCCGTCAACGCTGTTGGTAAGCTGGCCAAGAAGTATGGCAAGCGTTACTTCGTCGACTGCGTGTCCGCCGCCGGTGGTCAGCACATCGACGTCGTTGACAACAACATCGACCTGTGCACCAGCGTCGGTGGTAAGTGCCTGGGCTGCTATCCCGGTTCCGCTTACATCTGCGGTAAGGAAGAGCTGATGGCCGCCACTCCCGCCGCTCAGGGCAAGAACGTGTACCTGAACCTGGGTAAGCACTATCAGATCGCCAAGTCCAACCATCAGACCCCCAACACCCCCAACGTCAACCTGTTCTGGCCCCTGCAGGCCGCTCTGAACTGGGCTCTGGAGAAGGAGACCCTGGCTGGCCGCGTGGCTCGTTATCAGGAGTGCGCCAAGATCCTGCGCGACGGTATGAAGGAAATGGGCCTGAAGTTCCTGCTGCCCGAAGAGAAGATGTCCAACACCGTTACCTCCGTGTTCCTGCCCGAGGGCTGCAAGATGAACGTGGAAGAGTTCGTCGAGACCCTGGAGAAGGCCGGCTACACCGTGTATCCCGGTAAGGGCAAGTACCTGGCCATGAACATGTTCCAGGTTGCCAACATGGGCGCCATCTATCCCGAGGACTGCAAGAAGTTCCTGGCTGTCATGAAGGAGATCATCTTCGGCTAAGCCGACTGACTGAACCTACATACGAAAAGACCTGCTCTTTTGAGCAGGTCTTTTTTTATATTGAAAAAAGGACATCTCAGCCGAGATGTCCTTTTTGTATGTATTTAGTTGAAGCGAATGACGGTCAGATTGCCGCAGGCTGTTCCGTGACGGTCAGTCAGCACGGTGTCGCAGCCGCCCACCTGCGCCAGCACGAAGCGCTTTGCAGTTTTGGATACGTCCATGGGAGTGCCGTTCTGATCCACATAGGGCAAGTCGGCGCTGTTGTCTGCAACATAGTCCTCATAGTCATCGTCCAGATATGTCAACCGGAAGCCTTCCGGCTGACCCTGCGCGTTGGAGGTGGCGATCTGAGCCGTGTCAATATTTTCAAGGATGCTGATGCAATCTTCCAGCGTCAGCATGGGAGAGATGAAGGAGTCGGAAACAGAGAGAATCAGGTTTTCGTTGATATAAGTGGTATTCACGCCGTCGAGGGTAATTGCTGCTTCGATGCGGCAGGTTCTCCAGCCCTGCATATCAAAGCCCTTGTCGTGATCGTAGCACAGCAGATCCAAGTTCAGGGACAGCAGACTGCCGTTGCTGTCCAGAACGGCTTGTGCGCTGCGCACACAGATCCGGTCTTCCAGCGCGGGGGCTGCAGCGTGGACGGCCACTTCCAGCTCCCGATAATACTGAGGGCGGAAGTCACGGGGGATAACGACTTCCTCATGGTCGGTTGTGTCGGCCTTGCTGACGCGCCAGCAGGTGGTACCGCTGCGATCCGTCAGACAGTAGAAGTTTGCCTCGTCCACAAAGGTGATGAGCGCATTCGCCGGCAGACCGGAGATGACCGTTTCCTGCCGATCATCACCCTCGGAGTCTACGCTGACCATCTTACCGTCCTGTACAAAATAGAACCGGCCTTTCTCGAAAGCCAGGGGCTGTTCATAGCTGCCCAGCGCGGCGATTTCTTCCACGCCGTCTGCATCGGTGTAGAGGATACTCCACCCGTCGCCATACTGACCTACGCTGTAGCAGGACAGATCACGGATCTTACCACAGGCGGTAAGAGAGAGGGAAAGTGCCAAAATAAAGATGATAGCAGTAAACTTTTTCATAAGCTGTTCCTTTTAGTCGTTGATTTTTCCGCGGGCACACAGGATGTCATCGGCGGTGATCTTCATCAAATCCTCGCGGGTGACAGTTTCCAGTTTGGCCAGACGGTTGTTCTGGGCTATGATAATGTTTTCGAAAAGATTGCGCACGCCGCGGCCGTTGCCAAAGGATTCCTGATCGGCGCTCTCCTCGGCGATATAGTCGCGCACCAGAGGGCGGGCGTCATCGGTCAATTGGTAACAGCTGCTTTGGCAGCGCATATCGAAGATGCTTAACATTTCCTCTACGCTGTAGTCGGGGAAGTGCATGAAGCGGTTGAAGCGGGATTCCAGACCGGGATTGGAGTGGACAAAGTCGTCCATCAGCTCGGTGTAGCCGGCCACGATCACCACCAGGTCGTCGCGGTGATCCTCCATGGCCTTGAGAATCGTGTCGATGGCCTCTTGACCGAAATCGTTCTCACTTTTGCCGTTTAAGGCGTAGGCCTCGTCAATAAACAGCACGCCGCCAAGCGCTTTTTCGATGACTTTGCGCGTTTTAATGGCAGTCTGTCCCACATAGCCGGCTACCAGACCGCTGCGGTCCACCTCCACCAGCTGGCCTTTGGAAAGAATGCCCAGCGAGCGGTAGATGCGACTCATCAGGCGGGCGATCATGGTTTTTCCGGTGCCGGGGTTGCCGGCGAAGACCATGTGCAGCGACAGATCTGCTGTGGGTAAATCGTGCTGACGGCGCATTTGATATACCTTGACGGTATTGATGAGGCTGCGCACCTCATCCTTGATATGGGGAAGACCGACATAGCCGTCCAATTCCGCCAGCAGATCTTCGATCTTCTCCGGAGGAGGCAGCTGCTCTTCCGGTTCCGGGGCAGTGCTTTTGGCATCTGCGGTTTTGGGCTGGGGCGCTTCGCTTGGAGGGGCGGAAGGCACAGCGGGCGCTGGCGGTGTTTTGCTTGCGCTCTCAAAGGGAGTGCCCCAGAAATCGCTGCTCATACGCTTGAGCCCGTTTTCCGTCATGGTGCGGATCACATCCAGCTGCTGCAGGATGATCTGATCTTTCTTATCCATCATTTAAGCTCCTTTGGCCAGATGTACATTCTTCATGGCGCGGAACAACAGCGCCGTTACAAGGCCGGTCACGGTGCCGGTGATCAGGGACACGCTCAGCAGAACCGGAAGGTAACCCAGTACGGCTGTATCACCCAACGTGATGATAGAGGCGCCGATCTGTCCGATATTATGAGCGGCTGCACCGCCGATGGACACGCCGAAAACGGACAGGCGGTGAAAACGGGTCAACACGATCATCACCAGCATGGCGGCCAAGCCGCCCATCAGGGAGAACAGCAGAGCCGACACATTGCCGGCAAACAAAGAACCCAGCAGACAGCGGGCAATGAGAATGCTCAGCGCCGACTTGCTTCCCAGCTGGTACAGGGCAAAGAGCGTGACGATGTTGGCCAGGCCCAGTTTTACACCGGGCAGGGGGATGACGGCTGTGACGGGGAACATATTCTCCATCACGCTCAGACCCAGGGCCAGCGCTGTCAGCACGGCACCCAGGGCGATCTGTTTGGTTTTGGTGCGCATGGGCCGCACCTCCCTTTCCTTTCGCTGCAAATGGGGGCTACAGCGAGTTTTGCAGCCTGCTGTATGCGCATACGCTTGCAAGCTGAGAAGTATTTTTCTTCCTGCGCATGTCGGCAGGAAAAATGGATTTCAGTTTTTCGACGCGAGGCGGCGAACTGTGCAAGACATGAGTGGATGCCGTGTTTGCGTCGGGGATTATCCGATCACCAAATCGGGGTCAGATTCGGTTTTCATGCCAACCAGCTTGACGATTACCTGTTCCGGCAGGCATACGATGCTCTGGCCGGGGTGGGTGACTTTGCCGGTACGGACGCAGTCCTGGGTGGGACAGTCGCTGTGGTGGACGTAGATACTTTCACCGTCACAGACGATCTGCAGATGATATTCACCGTCGATGTTGATCTCCCGCGCTTCGTGCAGGGGGGCGGAGGCAATCTCTTCGCCGCGGTGGGTGATGATATAGCCGGCCGGTCCGCTGCGTGTCAGACCGCCGTAGAACCACCAGGTGGTGATGACAGCCAGCGCGATTACCAGCAGGACAACAAAGGCGTCGAAGAAGGTGGGGCGTAATTTAGGTGAGTGCGTAGACTTCATAAGGTCCTCCTTCTTCCGTGGTGATTCGGCCCAGAAGGCCGGGAGTATACAGCAGACGATTGTCGGCAGTGATGAGCACCATGTCAAATTCGGCGCGGTGGGCGCTCCAGAAACTGGTGGCGTCTGCCTCGCCCATGACGTAGAGGGCGGTGGAAAAGGCATCGGCTATGGTGCCGCTTTTGGCCACGATGGTGACGGACAAAAGGTCGCTTTGCGCCGGTGCACCGGTTTTCGGGTCTAAGATGTGCTGATACACTGTGCCGTCTTCGGCGGTGAAAAAGCGTTGGTAGCCGCCGGAAGTAACGGCAAATTCGTTGCTCAGCTGCAGCAGTGCAGCGGAGGCGAGGCCATCACGGGGATCGCGGATAGAGACGTTCCAGAAATTGCCGTCTGCCTTGGTGCCGTGGGCGTATACGTTGCCGCCCAGGTTGGCCCAACCGCCGCTTACGCCGTTGTCGCGGTAAAGCTGAGCCACCATATCGCTGGCGTAACCCTTGGCGATGCCGCCCAGATCAATGGCACAGCCTTCGTCGATAACGGCGGTGTTACCATTCAGGTGGAGATGGTGGCTGCCCACGAGAGGCAGCAGAGTGTTGATTTCGTCGGCGGTCAAAACGCGGGGATTTTCGCCGTGGATATTCCATGCCTCCACCAGCGGGGCAATGGTGATGTCAAAAGCACCGCCGGTTTTCTCGCAGAGGGAGAGAGCAGAACGCAGCAGCTGTGCCGTCTCATCACTGAGTGTCACGCTGCCGTGGCGGTTCAGGGCATCCACTTCACTGCCCTGGCGGGTGCGGGAGAGGAGCGATTCCAGCCGGTTGATTTCCTGCGCTGCGGCAGTCAGCGTCTCGGCGCCGTTGTTGCCCAGAGCGTAGAAATCCATCACGGTGTCCATGGCGAAGATCTGGTGCGTGGACTCCGGAGTTTTGGCGGTGCAGCCGGTCAGAAGAAGGAGCAGCGCCAGAAAAAACGCGAAATATTTGGTTTTTCTCATGGCGCGGTACTCCTTTTGCGCGATTTTATAGTTCTCTTCTGCCTTCCAGAGCACGCATCAGCGTGGCGTCGTCGGCGAACTCCAGATGGCCGCCGACAGGGATACCGTAGGCAAGGCGGGTTACCTTTACACCGAAGGGCTTGAGAAGGCGGGAGAGATAGAGGGCCGTGGCCTCGCCCTCCGTGTCGGGGTTGGTGGCCATGATGACCTCCCGGATATTACCGGCGGCCACCCGCTCCATCAAAGGCTTGATCTGCAGATCGTCGGGGCCCACGTGGTTCATGGGGGAGAGGACACCGTGGAGTACATGGTAGCGGCCGTTGAACTCGCGAGCGCGCTCAATGGCGATTACATCCCGGGGATCGGCTACCACGCAGATGATGCTCTCATCCCGCTTGGGGCTGGAGCAAACGCCGCACAGGCCACCGGCAGTGAGATTACAGCACACAGGGCACAGCGTCACGCCCTGCTTGGCCTCCACGATGGCATCGGCAAACTCCTGCGCTTCGCGCAGAGGCAGGCCCAGTACATAAAAAGCCAGACGCTGGGCGCTCTTGCCGCCGATGCCGGGCAGACGGGCAAATTGTTCCACCAGTTTTTCCAGCGGTGCGGGGAAGTATTCCATAAAGGTGTCCTCCGAAAATCAAAAGTGAGAGGTTGCTCAGCCTCTGAGCTGGGCGATGCGGGCGGGAATATCCTCGGCCTTATACACGGCAGAACCTGCCACCAGTACATTGGCGCCGCTTTGGATGCAGATGGGGGCGGTATTGGGATCCACGCCGCCGTCCACCTCCAGCTCGCAGGAGGGATTCATGGCATCGATATAGCGGCGTACAGTCTCCACTTTGGGCATCATGTCGGCCATAAACTTCTGGCCGCCGAAGCCGGGCTCCACCGTCATGATGAGGATCATCTCCACCTCGTTGATGAAAGGCAGTACGGCAGAAGCGGAGGTCTTGGGTTTGAGGACGATGCCGGCCTTCTTGCCCTTAGCGTGGATGCGGCGGATGGCTTCGTGGGTGCCGTCTTCACTGTCGGCTTCCACATGGACGGTGACAATATCGGCACCGGCATCGCAGAACTGCTCTACATAGCGCACGGGGCGGTCGATCATCAGATGTACGTCCAGCGGCAGCGTGGTGGTGGGGCGGATAGACTGGACCACCGGGATACCGATGGAGATGTTGGGGACAAAGAGACCGTCCATCACATCCACGTGGACATAGTCGGCCGTGGCGATGCGCTGGATATCACGCTGGAGGTTGGCGAAGTCTGCCGAGAGAATGGAGGGGGAGATCTTGATCATAAGGGTTACCTTCCTTTCTTCTGCTCCGCACCGGATAGGCCGGAGCGGCATAGGATGACATTGAGCGGCGCAGCGCTGCGCGCGTCCCGGATTTGGCCGACGCAGCCGCCCTCCCGTCCCGTGGGATGCAGCTGCAGCGCAGCCGCTTTGGAGATAGAGGGTCGGTGGCTTTGGCTGCCGACCCTCGGTGGGCATAATATAACAAATACATTATAAAACTTTGCGCCGGTGATTGCAAGGCAGAAAGCCTCATTTTACTGGGGGCCTTATCTGCGTCCGGCGGAAAGTGCCGGAGTAATCGTGACAAATTTGTTAATTTTCCGTAGTGGGTCTTTACCAAACCGTTTTTTTGGCGTAAAATAACGGTGTCGCAGTAGCGGCAATATGGTATTGAGTAAGGAACGAGGCTTTTTATGAGTTTCTTTCAGAAAATAGGCAATGCATTCGCCCGCTTTATGTACGGACGAAACGGCGGCGACCAGCTGGGCATTTTCATGTTCTGTGTGGCTATCACGCTGGATATCGTCAGTATTTTCGTAAAAAATGATGTGATCTACGGCATCATCAGTGTTGTTACCGCGGTGCTGATGTTTTTGGTACTGTTGCGCATGCTTTCTAGAAACCTGCACAAGCGCCGGGCGGAGAACGCCAAGTTCCTGCAGAAGGTGTGGTGGCCGCTGAAGGGGAAGATCCAACGGGCTAAGGATAAGGACCACCGGTATTTCACTTGCCCTGATTGCCGTACCGTGTGCCGTGTGCCCCGCGGCAAGGGTAAGATTGTCATCACCTGTCCCAAGTGCCGCAACCAGATTCACGGAAAAAGCTGACAAGAATCATTGGTAAGACCGTACCCTGCGGGGTGCGGTCTTTTTTGCGTGCCGTTGAAGTGGAAAAAACGGGGAAATCTTTTATTTGTGCGACAAAAACGGTTGTCTTTGTCTGTGGATGGATTTATAATAAAATCGAGAAATCATATCGGCGTATGCATGCGCCGGGTAAAAAAGGAAGTGTAGCTTCATGAAGATCATCGACATTCTGAATAAGGACACACTGTCCATGTCCTTTGAGGTATTCCCGCCCAAAACGGATGCAGCCTTTGCTTCCGTTAAGGCTGCCACCGAGGAGATTGCACAGCTCAAACCCTCGTTCATGTCTGTTACCTATGGTGCCGGCGGCGGCACCAGCGCTTATACGCTGGAGATTGCCCGCAATATAGAGGCACAGTACGGTGTGCCCATGCTGGCCCACCTGACCTGCGTCTCTTCCACCCGCGAAATGGTGAGTGACCGCATCGCGGCAATGAAGGCGGCCGGTATCCAGAATGTGATGGCGCTGCGGGGCGATCTGACAAAAGAGCAGATTGGTGCCGACCGCAGCAACTGGCCGTATCGTTATGCGGTGGATCTGATTCGCGAGCTGCGTGAGAGCGGCGGCGATTTCTGCATTGGCGGCGCCTGCTATCCCGAGGTACATCCTGAGAGTGCCAACCAGAAAGAGGATATTGCCCATCTCAAGGAGAAGGTGGAGGCCGGATGCCAGTTCCTGACCACCCAGATGTTCTTCGACAACAATCTTCTCTACAACTTCCTCTATAAGCTGAGGGAGGCCGGCGTTACCGTGCCGGTGGTGGCCGGCATCATGCCCATTACCAATGCCAATCAGGTGGCCCGTGCCATCGAACTGTCCGGCTCCCATATGCCCCAGCGGTTCAAGAGTCTGGTGGACAAGTTTGGCTCTGACCCTGCCGCGATGAAGCAGGCCGGTATTGCCTATGCTACCGATCAGATTATTGACCTGTTTGCCAACAACGTGACCAACGTCCACGTATACACCATGAACAAACCCGACGTGGCAGCGCAGATCCAGCGCAACCTCTCGGATATTCTGGGTAAATGATAACGCCCATCCTACAGTGGAGCGGCGTGCTTCCGGCGGTAGATCTGCCGGAGATGCTGCGCTATGCTGCCTGCCGCGCAGCGGATGAACAGACGCTGGCTCTGGCGCAAATGTGTGCCGAGGAAGGGACTGCTGTGCTGCGCCCTGCCCTATGCTGGCGCGAAGTGCCGCTGCAGGTGGACGGGGACACGGTGGATCTGGGATTTACCGTTTTTAACTCCCGAAAGCTGGCGCAGGTACTGGAGGGCTGTGACCGCGCGGTTATTTTCGCCGCAACGGTGGGACTGGAACTGGACCGGCTCATTGCCCGCCATGGCCGACTTTCGCCTGCCAAGGGGCTGATGATGCAGGCGCTGGGCGCGGAGCGCATTGAGGCGCTGTGTGACGCCTTCTGTGCAGAGCTGGAACGCAGCTGTGCACCCCGTGTGCCGCGCCGCCGCTTTTCGCCCGGATACGGTGATCTGCCGCTGGAAGGGCAGCGCGCCTTTTTTGCAGCACTGGATTGCCATAAGCAGATTGGACTTTATCTCAACGAGAGTCTTCTCATGTCGCCCACCAAGTCGGTGACGGCCATCGTGGGATTGGGCCATGCCGAGGAGAACTGTGGGAGGGAAAACTGCCAATTGTGCGAAAAAGAGAATTGTTCTTTCAGAAAAGAGTGAGATTATGACGGTTTTACAGTACATGCGTGAACATATCCTGCTGCTGGACGGCGGAATGGGTTCGCTGCTGCAGGCCCGGGGTCTCAAACCCGGTGAGCATCCCGAGCGGTGGAACATCACCCATGCGGATGTGATCGTGGCGGTGCAGCAGGCATACTTCGATGCCGGCAGCAATGTGGTCAACACCAATACTTTCGGTGCAAACTCTCTGAAGTTTGAGGAGCCGGAGCTGGAGCAGATTGTGGCTTGCGCCATTGCCAACGCCCGCGAGGCAGCCGCGCGCAGCTGCGGCACACAGCCCAAGTTTGTGGCGCTGGATATAGGTCCTACGGGACGGCTCTTGAAGCCTTACGGTGATCTGGATTTTGAGGATGCGGTGGAGATTTTCGCGCAGGTGGTACGCCTGGGCGTGAAGTACGGCGCTGACCTCATCTTTATTGAGACGATGAACGACAGCTATGAGACCAAGGCGGCACTTCTGGCGGCCAAGGAGAACTCTACGCTGCCGGTGTTTGTGTCCAACGCATACGGCGAAGACGGCAAGCTGATGACCGGTGCGTCTCCTGCTGCCATGGCTGCTATGCTGGAGGGCATGGGCGCTGACGCCATTGGTGCCAACTGCTCCCTGGGTCCCCGCCAGCTGCGCGGTGTGGTGGAAGAGCTGCTCGCGTGCTGCAGCGTGCCGGTGATGCTCAAACCCAACGCAGGTCTGCCCCGCAGTGTGGAGGGCAAGACGGTTTATGATGTGACAGCTGCCGAATTTGCCGCAGAGGTGGCATCTCTGGTGGACAAGGGTGTGGCCGTGTGCGGCGGATGCTGCGGTACAACGCCGGAGCATATTGCGGCGCTCTCTGCCGCTGTGGCGGAGAAAAGGGTTGTGCCTGTTACCGAAAAGGATGACACGGTGATCAGTTCTTATACTCGTGCCGTGACCTTTGGCGCCGACCCCATCCTCATCGGTGAGCGCATCAATCCTACCGGCAAAAAGCGGCTGAAAGAAGCGCTGCGCATAGGCGATATGGACTATCTGCTCGCCGAAGGTGTGCGCCAGCAGGAGGCGGGCGTCCATGTGCTGGATGTGAATGTGGGTCTGCCGGAGATTGACGAGCAGGCGACGCTGGTGCGTGCCGTAGGTGAGCTGCAGGCTATTTGCGATCTGCCGCTGCAGATCGATACGGCTGACCCGGCCGCCATGGCTGCGGCGCTGCGCCGCTACAACGGCAAGGCACTGGTGAACTCCGTTAATGGTAAGGCGGAGAGTATGGCGGCCATCTTCCCGCTGGTGAAGAAGTACGGCGGCGTGGTGGTGGCACTGACGCTGGACGAGGGCGGCATCCCTGCCACGGCGGAGGGGCGCATTGCCATTGCAGAAAAGATTATCAAAACGGCCGCCGAGTACGGCATTTCCAAAAAAGATATCATTTTCGACACGCTGGCCATGACCGTCAGCGCCGACCCCCACGCGGCCAAGGTGACCCTTGCTGCGCTGGAGTATATTGAGAAGCAGCTGGATGTACGCACCTCTCTGGGTGTGTCCAATGTCAGTTTCGGACTGCCGCAGCGTGGTGCGGTGAATGCCGCCTTCTTTGCTGCGGCATTGGAACGGGGACTGTCGGCAGCTATTATGAACCCCTTCTCCGGCGACATGATGAAGATGTACCACGCCCACCGTGCGCTTCACGCGTTGGACGAAAATTGTGCCGGATACATCCGTTTTATGGAGTCCTTCGTGCCGGAAGAGGGGAAGAAAGAGGCGGTGGCTGCCGTTTTGGTGCCGGAGAGCGGCTCGGAGCTGCAGCGGGCCATCAGCCGCGGCCTTGCCGAACAGGCGGCTGCGCTGACGCAGAAACTGCTGGAAGAGCAGGATGGGCTTTCTATCGTGCAGCAGCACATCATCCCTGCGCTGGACGAGGTGGGCCGTGGCTTTGAGGAAAAGCGGGTATATCTGCCCCAGCTCCTCATGAGTGCTGAGGCAGCAGGCGCCGCCTTTGAGAAGATCAAGGCCGCCATGACGGTGGACGCGGCACCGGTGCGCAGCCGTATCGTGCTGGCCACAGTACAGGGCGACATCCACGACATCGGCAAGAACATCCTCAAGCTGCTGCTGGAGAACTATGGTTTCGTAGTGAGCGATCTGGGCCGCGATGTGGCACCGGAGCTGATTGCCGAGACGGTGGTGAAGCTCCGCGCGCCTATGGTGGGTTTGAGTGCCCTGATGACCACCACTGTACCTGCTATGGAGCAGACCATTGCGCTGCTGCGCGAAAAGGCACCCTGGGCAAAAGTGATGGTGGGCGGCGCCGTGCTGACAGGCGACTACGCCAATGCCATCGGCGCCGACGGCTACGGCCACGATGCCATGGCCGGTGTGCGTCTGGCAGAAGAGTGGGAAAAGACGCTGTAAATTGAAAAAAGCAGCTTATAAAATGAAAAAAGGACGCTCGGCTGAGCGTCCTTTTTCGCGTTGTTTTACAGAACCTTGGACAGGAAGTCCTTCAGGCGGTCGCACTGGGGATTACTTCCTTTCTCCGAAAGGCAAGGCCTTTCGGAGAAGCCTTTTTGCAGCCTTCTGCATGCACTCGCTGCGCTCGCACACTGGAAGGCTGAGCGGTGTTTTTTCTCCCGCACATGTCGGTAGAAAAAACAAATTTGACTCTATTGCTGCAAACAAAAAACTCCCACAGGTGTCCCTGTGGGAGTTTCGGTGATTCGTTGTAGTTTACAGCACCTTGGACAGGAAGTCCTTCAGGCGGTCGCACTGGGGATGGTTGAACACCTCGTCGGGAGTACCCTGCTCCAGAATCTTACCGCCATCCATGAAGAGGACACGGTTGCCTACCTCGTGGGCAAAGCCCATCTCGTGGGTCACCACCACCATGGTCATGCCGCCGCGGGCCAGCTCCTTCATGACTTCCAGCACCTCGCCCACCATCTCGGGGTCGAGGGCGGAGGTGGGCTCGTCAAAGAGCATGACGTCAGGCTCCATCATCAGAGCGCGGACAATAGCCACGCGCTGCTTCTGGCCGCCGGAGAGCTGCACAGGGTAAGCCTTGGCACGGTCACCGAGACCCACGCGCTCGAGAAGATGCAGTGCCTTCTCCTCAGCCTCGTCTTTCTTCATGCCTTTGACCTTGATGGGGGCCATGGTCATGTTATCGAGGACTGTTTTGTGAGGGAAGAGGTTGAAATGCTGGAACACCATGCCCATGCGCTGACGGTGCAGGTCGATATTGACCTTCTTGGCGGTGATGTCCACGCCGTCAAAGATGATCTGGCCGCCGGTGGGCTCTTCCAGCAGGTTGAGGCTTCTGAGGAAGGTGGACTTACCGGAGCCGGAGGGACCCACCACCACCATCACGTCGCCGCGGTTGATGTCTACGGTGACACCGTCCAGAGCGTGGAGGGCACCGTCGTTATAGTATTTCTGGAGGTTCTTGACCTCAATGAGCTTATCGCATGTCGCCACGGCGCATTCTCCTTTCGACGGCTTCCACGGCCTTGCCGGCGGGGAAGTTGATGCAGAAGTAGATGATGGCAGCCAGCACGTAGGGTGCGGTAGACACCCAGGTGGAGCCGGCGGTGGACTTGGCGGCAAACATCAGGTCACAGATGCCCAGCACCATGCAGATGGAGGACTCCTTCACCATGGTGATGATCTCGTTGGCGAGGGCGGGCAGCACGTTCTTGATGGCCTGAGGCAGCA
>JAZRRQ010000164.1:0-2423 GCA_045650885.1 Vescimonas sp.
GGTAATAGCACCCAGACAGCGCACACCCAGACCAGGGCCGGGGAACGGCTGACGGTAAACCATGGCGTGGGGCAGACCCAGCGCCTCGCCCACCACGCGGACTTCGTCCTTGTACAGCAGCTTCAGCGGCTCGACCAGCTCAAACTGCAGATCTTCGGGCAGACCGCCCACATTGTGGTGGCACTTGACGGCCTCTTTGCCCTCGGCGGCCTTGATGCTCTCCAGAATATCGGGGTAGATGGTGCCCTGAGCCAGGAAAGAGATGCCCTCCAGCTTGCGGGCCTCGTCAGCGAACACGGTGATGAACTCTTTGCCGATGATCTTGCGCTTGCGCTCGGGATCGGCAACACCGGCCAGAAGATCCAGGAAGTGATCGGTTGCATCCACATAGATCAGGTTGGCATCCAGACCGTCCTTGAACATCTTGATGACGCCTTCGGACTCATCCTTACGCATCAGACCGTGATTGACGTGTACGCAAACCAGCTGCTTGCCGATGGCACGGATCAGCAGCGCAGCCACTACGGAAGAGTCAACGCCGCCGGAGAGAGCCAGCAGAACCTTTTTGTCACCCACCTGAGCGCGGACTTGGGCCACCTGTTCTTCGATGAAAGCATTGGCCAGCTCAAAGTTCGTGATGCGCTCCATGGTTTCGGGACGGATATTGTTTGCCATATGAATTCCTCCATTCAACTGTCGAAACAGCAACATTCGTAAAAAAGGGATCAAAGACCCTCAAATATTATACTGCTATTTCCTCTGCCAGTGCAAGATTTTTTTGCGCCGGTGAGCAGTTTTTTGACCTCGGATCTTTGCAGGACAGGAATAAGCTGTTCTTATTTTAGAGAACGAAAAAAACGAAAACAGAAGAGAGAACAAAGAATTGAAAAATGGAAAAAATAGGCGTATCTTTTATATTGGATAAAGTTATGAAATACGCCAATCTATACTTGGGAGGAATATTATGCGTACTGCAGCAGACATTATCAAACTGATTGAAGAACAGGGCATCCAGATGGTGGACTTCAAGATCGTGGACATCAACGGTCAGTTCCGCCATGTGACCATTCCCGCCAGCCAGTTCACCGAGTCTACCATGACCAACGGTATCGGCTTCGACGCTTCCAACTACGGTTACGCCGTGGTGGAGAAGAGCGACATGGTCTTCATCCCCGACCTGGAAACCGCTGTTGTGGATCCCTATTGTCAGATCCCCACGCTGTCCATCACCGGTAACGCCATGGTCATCGACTATCCCGAGAACCGTCCTCTGGATCAGTATCCCCGCAACATCGTTCTGGCCGCTGAGCAGTATATGAAGGATCTGGGCATCGCCGACACCATGCTGATCCTGCCCGAGTTCGAGTTCCATCTGTTCGACCAGGTGGGTTGGTCCGTGCAGCCCGATGCCATCGGCGTCAATGTGGATACCGAGCAGGCCTACTGGAACAGCGCCAGCCAGGGCCAGGGCGTGGTGGTGCCTCACCAGAAGCACTATCATATGGCCAAGCCCTTCGACCGCACCTATGAGTGCCGCAGCGAGATGTGCCTGGAGCTGGAGAAGATGGGCGTGCAGATTAAGTACCATCATCCCGAAGTGGGCGCTGCCGGCCAGTTTGAGATCGAGCCCATGCTGGGCCAGATGAGCAAGATGGCCGATGCCTCCATGATGATCAAGTACGTCATCCATAACACCGCTCTGAAGTATGGCAAGGTGGCTACTTTCATGCCCAAGCCCGTGTACGGCGAGGCCGGCAACGGTATGCACGTACATATGCTGCTGCTGAAGGATGGCGAGCCTGTGTTCTCCGATGATAACGGCTATTCCCACCTGAGCCGTGAAGCCCACTGGTTCATGGGCGGCCTTCTGAAGCACATCAACGCCCTGTGCGCCATCACCAACCCCAGCACCAACTCCTTCAAGCGTCTGGTTCCCGGCTTTGAGGCTCCCGTCACCGTGGGTTACGCCACCTCCAACCGCAGCGCCGTCATCCGCATCCCCGCCTATGCCAAGAGCCCCAAGCTGCGCCGCTTTGAGATCCGCAACCCCGACGCCACCTGCAATCCCTACCTGTGCTATGCAGCCCTGCTGATGGCCGGCCTGGACGGTATCAAGAATCAGATCGATCCTCATGCCAACGGCTGGGGCCCCTACGATATGAACCTCTACAACCTGTCCGCAGAAGAGAAGGCCAAGCTGTCCGCTCTGCCCACCCGTCTGGAGGATGCACTGGATGCACTGGAAGCCGACCACGACTTCCTGACTGCCGGCGGCGTGTTCCCCGAGCATTTGATCCGCAACTTCATCGCCCTCAAGCGTAAGGAGTGCCTGGAGATGTCCAAGATCCCCCACCCCGCCGAGTTTGACAAGTATTTCAATCTGTGAGCATAAAGAAAGAAGCTCTCCTGCCGGGAGAGCTTCT
>JAZRRQ010000165.1:0-13069 GCA_045650885.1 Vescimonas sp.
TGCACCTGCTCGCGGATCTTCTCCACTTCAGCCTTCATATTCACGACATCCTGCGCAATGGTCAGGTCATTGCATTTGGAGCCAATGGTATTGCATTCGCGGTTCACTTCCTGAATCAAGAAGTCCAGCTTACGACCTACCGGCTGATCACTGCACAGCATGGAACGCAGCTGCGCGATGTGACTGCGCAAGCGCACCGTCTCCTCGTCCACAGCGATCTTATCGGCAAAAATAGCGGCCTCCGTCAGAATACGACTCTCATCAATCGTCGTAGACTGCAGCACTTCGTTCATCTTGTTGGTCAGGCGAGCGCGATACTCAGCCACCGTCTGGGGCGAGCGCTCCTCCACTTTGCACACCACTGCTTCGATGGTGCCTACGCGGCCGGAAATATCGGCAGCCAACCGCTCACCTTCCACTGCGCGCATCTCATTATAAGCAACCAGAGCCTTTTCCAACACAGCGCAGATATCGGCAGCCACCGTCTCCAAATCCTCTTCAGCGCGGGTCACAGCCAGCACGTCGGGGAACTTGGCCAAAGTTACGGGAGTCACTTCACCTTCCAGAGAAAAAGTCTCTTTCAGTTTCATCAATGCCTCATAGTAACTGCGTGCCAGGGGTTCATTGACAGCCACTACGCTGACATCGGCTGCCGTAGTATCAATGCTGACGTAGACATCCACCTTACCGCGGGAAATTGCTTTCTGCACGCGGGACTTGATGGCATCCTCGGCAAACACATAGGCTCGCGGCATTTTCACCGCGCAGTCCAGATATCGATTATTGACAGACCGGACCTCCACGGTGATGTCCCGTCCATTCAGCGTCTCTCTTGCCCGACCATAGCCGGTCATGCTCTTGACCACTGTTTTCTCCTCACTTTCTTGTATTCAAAGCACTCAACAAGGAATGCAGTAGAAGCCGCCGCCAAACATACTGCAGCAAAGCCATGCAAGGCACATTCTGCCACAACCGGAATCGCAGCCGGCCGTATGCACATTGCCATAGCCATCAGGGCGATACGTTGCACCGCCGTTGACCATTTGCCACGCTCTGCGATACTCCATATTGTTGGGGTCGATCTGCACCGCTATTTGATAATAGCGCTTGGCTTCATCCATCCAGCCGCGGCGATAGCAAACCACGCCTTTCAGATAGTTCCATTCCGCGCCACGGTCGCCGCTAGCATTGAGTAGTTCATCTGCCAGATTCAAATCGCCGGCATTGATCGCACTGCGAACGCGCGGGAATCGGGACGCCGACTCGGTATAGCCGCCGTAACCGGGCCCACCGGCAGCACCATAGGTGTAACCACCGGACGCCGTCTTCCCCTTGCGCTGGTTCTGAATGGCTTCGTAGGCCTCGTTGATCTCTTTCATACGTTCCTGTGCCAGATCAGCCAGCGGGTTATCATGATAGTTGTCCGGGTGATACTTTCGCGCCAGATTGCGATACGCCTTTTTGATCTCCTCGTCGGTTGCGGTATCGGAAACGCCCAATACCTGATAGGGATCACGCATATTAGGGTCCTGCCTTTCGTGTAAGGTTTCTTTCCTCTCTCTTCGGCCGCTTGCGGAATGTGCCATTGAGCACGGCTCCGCCCACCGCATACAGGCCTTCGTACACAACACTACGAATGATGCCAGCCCAATCGCCGAAATCCTGCAATTCGAAGGCTGCTGCCATCATTTCCACGCTGCGGTCCATCGTAGCCGCCAGTTCCTGCCGACTTTCTTCTGTCAGTTTACCCTCTTTCAGAGCAAAACGCAGGGTTAGCGGATTATAGCTGCCATTTTTCAAATCTTTTTTCAAATCATCTGCCGCATCTGTCAAATAGATCCAGCGCCCCAGATGATAGAGCATCTGCTGCAGCACTCGTTGCCGTATTGGGTCTGTCACGCCTTCCGCCGCACCGGCAAGGAGCTGGGCAAAGGTATCGGCCGGTCGGTCTACCGTGCAGCAGCGTTCCCGCTCCAGCGCAGCAAGTTCTTGCAGATGCTCTTGGGTCTTTTGGTCAAACTGCGGCTGAGCCGCCCGCGCCTTGCGGTATGCCTTACGAAGAAACAGCGAGGCAAACCGGTATTTCAATCCTCGCAATAATCCGTTGTCTGCCACACCATCGCGCAGCTGCCACCAGGTAAGAATCACGCTGTAGTCCGCTGCTTTATCCAAAGAGCCGCAGGAATATCCGCAAGGCCGCTTTTTAATCGGGTGCATTATGCAACGTTTTTTGCAATAAGAACAAGTATTGCTCTCATCGAGCAAAATGGCCAGAAATGTCAGATCATAATTCAGAATCATTCTGGCCGCCAGTCCATACCGCCGCTGCAGCGTGTGACACAGGCCACAATAGGCGGCAGTAAACCGTTCCTTCTCCTCCTCGTTCAGCCTTTGGGTCGAGGGTCTGACATAGCCGAACATCAGATCAGCCGAAGGATCGTGTAGGTCAGTGCATCGGTGCGCCGGGCATAGCGATCGTAAAGAACGATCGGAATAAAAGCCAGCACTGCCGCAGCGATCGCGATCGCATAACGCACAGTCTCACCCAGTCCAACCGAGAGGAAATATCCCATCAGGAAAAGAACCACCGGCAACAGGTAAACGAGCGCCACCACACCCAGCAGCTTCTTCGTGCTGCTCTCAACAATGACTTTCTGTCCCGGCTGGGCCCCGGCCTTGTTTTTTGCCTTGGCTTTGATGGCTGCACCGGTCATACCGCAACCGGCGCACTCCTCACAGTCATGGCCGCAGGCAGATTTACGCGGCACAGAGATCATGGCATAGCCGCCGGACAAAATTTCTTCAACAGTAGCAATTTGGGTCATGTTCTGGTTTCCTTTCACGCAGTCTCCTGCGAATCATTTACAGGCTGCGTTTCATCAATCACCTGGATAGCCGCAGCATCATTCTCGGAAAAATCCAACGTCTCCAAACCCTGAGACTCCGGCACATCAGCAGCCGCCTCAACATTGACGATCACCTGATAACTTCCCTTAATACCGACATTTCGATATCCGTTGATCTGAATGGTGACAGGCACCGTATAAGTACCGGGTTCCACAATGCCGCTCAAATCAGCTGTGATCAGCAGGTCTTCACCCGTCAGGGCATCCACCTCTTCCGTCAAGCCGCGCAATACCACAGAGAGACTCTCGGTGGCAACAGTGGCCGTCAGTCCTTCCGCCACATTGCTGCAGATGAAATCGGTCGCCAAAATATTACGCTCGGAAACGCCGTTCATGGTGATGTCCACCGTGACTTCTGCATCTCCGCCTACGATCTCCGTCCCTTGCGGTACAGAAATATTATACTGAATCGTCTGGGACGCCTCCAGGTCCTGGAGATAAATCGTATCAAGTACGATATTATCAATATCGGCAAGAATCGCATCGTCACCTTCCAGGTACACCGTATCCCGGGAGAAGGTATACTCCACCTGCGCCATCGTAGAACCAATGGCTTCCACAAAGTTCAGCCGCAGCGGCACTTCCTTTACAGCCTTTACCGGCAGTGTTACCTGAACCAGTCTGCTGCTCGTGCGAATGTCTTCATTTTCGATAGGGATGTCATTGTGGTCATACAGCTGGTATTCCACTGTAGTGATCATAGACTCTTTAATCCCGCTAATATTGACATGGATCTTGGCATAGCTGACATCCAGCAAATCGTCACGCTGCCCGCGCAACACCAGATTGACAGGATCCAGCGTCACCTCTTTTGCTACGTAACCGGAAGCTACCTGACCTGTCACTTCACACTGGATAGGCACTTCTTTCTTGTAAAGATCGCCTACCGTAACAGTTATTGCATAAATGCTGGCAGACTCCACCTGCACCTGATTGTACTGGATCGTATCGGGATAGACCACCTGATACTCAAGGGTCTGGACTCCGGTATCCTGAACCGGGAGTGTGTCCGCCACAATGCGGATCTCATCCTTGTCCAGCTTCCACAGCACCTTACGCGGTCCCTTCAAAACAAGATCTACCGTCGTTTCATAGCCGGAGAGCAACATCAACCCCTTGTCAGCCAGGGTCGTATCCTCACCGGCAAACTCCACCGGCAAATCGTGAACCGCCATCTTGACGTTGATGGTTTTTTCTTCATCCACATAGGCCCAAATAGCCACTGCCACCAAAATAGAGCAGATGATCCGGAGAATTTTACGGGTCTCGGGGGTATCCAGATTTTTGATCTCTTTCTTATTCTTCTCCATCCTGCTCCTCCTTTCTGCGTGGACGCAGCAGGTCCAACAGCGCAAAACGGGGCTTGGCCACTTCCTCTTCCGGCTGCGGAATCAACTCGTTGCGCAGCAATTGGCCCAGCGTCTCCGGCTTAAGATGACGCTTGAGCATACCACCCAACGCCACCGAAATAGAGCCAGTCTCCTCAGAAACGATTACTACCACTGCATCGGAGCCCTCACTCACGCCAATACCGGCGCGGTGCCGCATACCCAGGTCACGGCTAAGGTTAGCGTTGCGGGAAAGCGGCAGCATGCAGCCGGCACCCAGAATGCGGCCATCGCGTACAATCACTGCACCGTCGTGCAGCGGTGCCTTCACAAAGAAGATATTCTTCAACAGTTCACCGGACACAGCCGCATCCAGCGTTGTTCCGCTGCGTACCAGCTCGTCCAGACGCATTTTGCGCTCAAATACAATCAGCACGCCTGTCCGGCTTTTGGACATTTCGGTGCAGGCCACCACCGTCTGATCGATGGCCTGCTCCATTTCCGTAATTGTCCGTTCCGGGGCGAAAAAGTTCAAAAGCTTGATATTTCGGGCACCCAACGTCTCCAGCAGCTGACGGATTTCAGGCTGGAACAGGATAACCAGCGCCAAAACGCCCCATTCCAGAATAAAACCCAGAATATAATTCACGCCGCGCAAATTAAACACAGAAGAAGACGAAAGCAGCAGCGCCAGCAAAAACACAGCCACGCCCTTGAGCAAGTTGCCCACGCGGGTGCGCTTCATCATACCGATGATCTTATAGACGACAAAGGCCATGATGGCAATGTCGATTACGTCAGCCGGACGGATCAACAGCAAAAATCTTCCAATATTTTCAAATACAGACAAGACCGATTCCATATCGTTTCCTTTCTGTCTACGCATGTCTATACGCATACCAATAGATACTATAGATTATATAAAATTTTTTGGAAGATTGCAATAAAAACGTCAATTAAAATTCCGCACTTTCACGAATCACGCTGCGTAGCAATCCGCAAAATCGGTCAATTTGCTCCGGTGCTGTAAACACAGAGGGACTAATCCGAATTGTCCCCTTCTCCAGCGTTCCCGCGGTCTGATGCGCCAGCGGAGCACAGTGAAGTCCCGCTCGCACCGCAACACCTTTTTCCGCCAGAGCTTCGGCAATTTCTTCGCAGCTTTTGCCTTCCACGGCGAAGGATAATACGCCGGTCTGCCATTCTTTGTGCGGCGATATAAATACCCGGACACCCCGGTTCGCCCCGATTTGTTCAGCCGCCCGGCAGGCCAGTTCCTGCTCATGGGTCGCGATTTCTGCCAAGCCGCGGCGCCGCACAAACCGCAATCCTTCCAGCAAGCCGGCAATCCCAGGCATATTGTGTGTCCCGGCTTCCAGTCGATCCGGCAATTCCTCCGGCATCACCTGGTTGCGCGATGCACTGCCGGTTCCCCCCATCAGCAGCGGATCCCCGTCCACACCACACAGCAGCAGACCTGTACCCTGCGGGCCATAGAGCCCCTTATGCCCCGGCATGGCAACAAACGCAGCACCCCATGCCGTCAGGGATACATCCAAAATTCCCGCTGACTGCGAAGCATCCACAATTAGCGGCACCTTGTGGCGGCGGCATAACCCGGCAATTCCATCCAGCGGAAGGACATAGCCAAACACGTTGGACACATGGGTGCAAATCACCGCATCTGCCCCCTGTTTGAGCGCCAACTCGAACTCTTCCAGCATTTGCTGCGGACAAAACAGCGGCGTGTCAATTACTACTAACTCCACATCGGCAATGGCATGGAGCGGGCGGGTAACCGCATTATGCTCATAGCCGGAGAGGATCACACGCCCTCCCGGCTTGACCAGTGTGCGAATCGCAATATTCAGTCCGTGAGTGGCGTTGGCGGTGAAAATCACCCTTTCCGGCGATCCGGCTCCAAACATTTCCGCCGCTTCGCAGCGGCAGCGAAACGCCGTATCTTCCGCCAATCGAGAGGCCGGATAGTTGCCGCGACCCGGCGAGCTCATTGTTTGCACCGCTTCTGCAACCCCACGGCTGACTGCCACCGGCTTCTCCAGCGTTGTAGCAGCGGCATCCAGATAAATCATGACGACACCTCTTCCCATGTGTCGTGCTTCTTTTGATAGACACCGCGCACGCGAATACCCGCATGGCGCAGAATATCCAGTGCCTCTCCCCTTTTGTTTTCCGGCAGCCGAACGCCGTATCCACAGCCGCGTGGATCGATTCCCTCCGGTGTTCTGGCAATCACTGCGCGGATTCCCCGATTTTCCAATATTGCAGCCATCCGCTGCGCGTGAGTGATGGATCCGGCCATCAGCAATACATAATCCATGGTACTCCTCCTCACGCCACATTGTATGCAACCGCTTTCCGGCAGGTGTCAAAAAGAGCGGATCGCTTGCAGGCGATCCGCTCTTTTATCTTGGTAAATTCTTAAGTTTTCTTTGAGAATTTCCGATCAGTTGCCTTTTAGGCAGCCTCTACTTCAACAGAGTTCTCCTTAACGATGATCTCGTTGATCTTATCCTGCATCAGGATGTGGGGTACAATACCGGCTACCAGAGACAGCACCAGGCAGGGAGCTGCCAGATTGGAGCGAACGCCGGTCTGGGCGCCCAGCTTGTCGATCAGCTGGCTGCTCTTGTAGATCCAGTAGAGCATGTAGAAAGGCACAAAGATGCACAGCAGCAGCTTGCTAACCGGCTTGCGCTCAGGCTCACCTTCCACACGGTTGAGGTAACGGGTCATACGATAGATCCAAACGAAGTTCCAGATGCCGAAAGTCAGCAGCAGGAGCAGCAGATGCTTGAACAGACCGCAATAACCGTCAACGCTGGCGGGATTGACCTTCAGTTCGGCAACGCTCTTTTCGGCGGGATCAAAATCAGCTCTGCGGCTGCCATTCTCCACGGCGATAACGGCGTTGATCTTATCCTGAATCAGCACGGGAGCCACCACGGGAACCAGGGTGGCCAGGATCAGGGACAAGGTACTCAGCTTGGACTCAACGCCCACGGCGGCAGCCAGCTTATCGGTACGCAGAGCGCTCTGGTAAGTCCAGTAAACCAGATAGAAAGGCACAAAGATGCACAGCAGCAACTGATTCACAGGGGTGCGGCGCTCCACACCACCCACGCGGTTGAGGTAACGGGTCATACGATAGATCCAGATCAGATACCAGATACCGAAGGTGATCGTCATCAGCAGAACCTGCTTGAAGAGGTCGCAATAGCCATCCACTTCAGCCTCAGCAACAGTGGAAGAACCACCGGCCATAGCACTGTCTACCTTAGACTTAGCGGAAGAAAACAGCTCGGCGATGTCACGCTCAGGGAACACCAGCCAGAAGCCGACAAGCAGCATAGCTGCCGTCTCCGCCAGAAGCCAAAGGATTCCGAAAAACGTAAAATATCCATAGCGCAAAGTGTTGAACAAACCAATAACGCAGCCAATGAATGTCAGAATTGCCGGTGCATACCAAATTTTTTCAGCCAGGGCCTTTGCCTGAGGCAGATACTCCGTAGTCATCACCAGTGCAATCAGGAGAACGATCACAACAGCGACAAAATTGACAATACCGTTCCAGATCAGGTAATAGACAGCCAGCACACTCAGCGCCACCAACAGCATTTTGTCCCGACGCTTGAGAAAAAGCATGACAGCCACAAAAGCAAGCACAGGAACGCCCAGAAAGGTAGCAAAGCTAAAACCCCATCGAATGTTCCGGATGAAGTTAACAAACTGCAGCAGCGTCATCAGCGCCACCAGGCCACCGGCAATCAAAGCCGTAGTACCCTGTTTCTTCAAAGTTTCCATGATTCTCTCTCTTTTCATAAAAATTAGGCGTCCGGGCCACAACTCCGGACGCCTGATCAATTGTAGCATAGAGAAAATATTTGTCAAGTAATGGAATAATTTTCCGCTCCGCTCTTTTCTACAAGAGCAACGGCATGGGCTGCCATACCGGAACCGTCACCGGTAAATCCCAAGTGTTCTTCCGTGGTGGCTTTGACACCCACCTGCTCTACATCGATACCCAGCGCTGCGGCAATGTTCTGCCGCATAGCAGGTCGGAACGGTGCCACTTTGGGTGCTTGGGCCACCAGTGTTGCATCAATATTTACCACCTGCACACCGGCCTTTTTCAACCTGAGACCCACCTGCTGCAGCAGATAGATACTGGAAATGTTCAAATACGCACTGTCGCTGTCGGGAAAAAGACTGCCGATATCACCCAGTCCAGCAGCTCCCAGAAGAGCATCCATCACCGCATGGGTTAATACGTCTGCATCCGAATGGCCCAGCAGCCCCTTCTCGTAAGGAACCGTTACACCACCAAGAATCAATGCCCGACCTTCCACCAAACGATGCACGTCGTATCCGTGCCCAATTCGCAGGTTCGTCATCACACCTGCCCCCTCTTGCGCAAGATCGCCTCAGCAATTATAATGTCGATCGGCGTAGTAATTTTGATATTTTCGCGGCTTCCCTGTGTCAAGTAAACTTGCTTGCCAATCCGCTCCACAGCTGCACAATCATCTGTTACAGCAGCCCCTTCACTGACTACAGCCTGCAGCGCCGCCTTCAATATCTCCGCACGGAAGACCTGCGGAGTCTGCACAGCGAAAAGGGTGCTGCGATCCGGTGTGCCTGTCACAAGGCCTGATTCATCCGCCACTTTCACTGTATCGGTCACTGGTACAGCGGGTGCTGCAGCGTAGGTATTGCAGGCAAAACGAATCACCTGATCAAACTCCGCCGGCAGGACCAGCGGACGGGCACCGTCGTGCACGGCCAGAAGCTGCGCTTTGGGGTTGGCTTCCATTGCCGCAGCAAGCACCGATTCTGTGCGTGTGGCACCACCGCGAACCACCTTCACCTTCTTGCGAAGACTGGCTTCAGCGCACAGCGCCGCCACCGTTTCCAGCAGCTCGGTCTGCGTAGCCACGATGATTTCGTCCACCAGCTCCGCCCGATCAATGGCCTGCAGCGTACGCGTCAGGACCGGCACACCATCCAGTTTCATGAAGAGCTTGTTCTCTCCTCCCATACGGGAAGAAGTTCCTGCCGCAGGAACAATCGCCGTACATACAGGGCGGGTATGATCCTGCCACTTTTTTAGGGTATCCCAGAATGCTGTCATCATTTCACTCCTGCCATCATGGCATCATTCAGGCTGCGCTCAGCATCCTGATACACGCCATCATGTACTAAAACGATCTCAGAGATCAAAATTTGCTTAGCCGTATGCAGCATCTTACGCTCACCGTTGGATAGCCCCCGCTGTGCGTCGCGCCACATCAAGCCCTTGATCACACGCGCCACCTCCAGCAGGTCTCCGCTTTTGATGCGCTGCATATTCTCGCGATAGCGGTGATTCCAGTTGGCAGTCATCTCCGCATCCATTCCCGGGATGCTGGCAAATACCGCATCAATCTGCTCTGTGGAGGACAATCCGCGCACGCCGATATTACCGCAGTTTTCTGTGGGGATTTTCAGAACAAGACCCCCAACAGGCATGCGGAATACATAGTAACTGGCCTTTCGGCCGGATATACGCTCTTCGGTAATTCCCTCAATGACGCCGGCACCATGCATCGGGTGCACTACCTTGTCGCCGATCAGGTACATACCTACGCCTCCTCTCTGTAATATGCAGAAACCGGTACATGTATATTCTACCAAAAGTTTATCCCGTTTTCAAGGAAAACAGTCACTTTTTACCAAAAAATCTGCCAACGGACCGATTTCCTATAAATACGCCCCACACTGCAGCAAAATTGTCCAGCAACCACGCTTTTTGCTGGACAGCCCCGCAGCTTCGGTGTATGATAAAGAAAATACGACAAGGAGGCTATTATGAAAGTTTTACTGGTCAACGGAAGTCCCCGCAAGGAAGGCAATACCTATCTGGCACTGAAAGAAATCGCGAAAGTACTGGAAGCTCAGAATATTGAGACAGAAATTTTCTGGATCGGCAGTGACGCGATCAACGGCTGCATCATGTGCGGCGGCTGCCGCGAGTCTATGCGCTGCGCCCTCGGCGGTGTTGTCACCGAGTTTCAGGATAAAGCGCAGACGGCGGATGGATTTGTCTTTGGCTCCCCCGTCCACTTTGCCGGTCCTGCCGGCAACTTCTGCTCCTTTATGGACCGACTGTTCTACTCCTGCGTCCGTGATGGAAAAACCCTTTACATGAAGCCTGCCGCCGCCATTACCGTGGCCCGCCGGGCTGGTACCTCCGCCTCTCTTGACCGCATCAATAAATACATCACATATGCCCATATGCCGCTGGTCTCCTCCTGCTACTGGAACATGGTATTCGGTGCAAAGCGAGGCGAGGTTGTAGAAGACGAGGAAGGTATGCAGATCATGCGTAACATCGGTCTGAATATGGCCTATCTCCTGCAGTGCATTCAAGCCGGATCTGCCGCCGGTGTAGATCGTCCCGGACGTGAAGCGGCACTGCGCACCAACTTTATCCGCTGAGTAAAAACTGTCGCATTCCATGCTCCCCGGCACCGAGTAAAATACAATAAAGGATGAAAATACTATGTACGCTTACGAACGACTGATCCGCTACGCAAAGGTATATACCACACCCGACGAAAACAGCGAAACCTGCCCTTCCACGGCTCGCCAGCTGGATCTGGCCCATTTGCTGGTTGACGAACTGAAAGCTTTGGGCGTAGCTGATGCCCGTGTGGATGAAAATGGCTATGTTTACGGCTCCATCCCCGCCACTCCCGGCTACGAAGCCAAACCCGCTCTGGGTCTGATCGCCCACATGGACACGGCACCGGACGCCTGCGGAGAAAATGTGAAACCCATGATCCACGCAAACTATGACGGCAAGGATCTCACTCTGCCCGGCGGCGTTGTGCTGAGCGCAGAAAAGTTCCCGTTCCTCCAGTCCATGATCGGTGAAACGCTGATCACCTCCGACGGCACCACGCTGCTGGGTGCCGATGATAAGGCAGGCATTGCGGAGATTATGACTGCCGCCCAGCGTCTGTTGCAGGGCAGCCTGCCCCACGGTAAGGTTTGCATCGGTTTCACCCCCGACGAGGAGATAGGCCGCGGCGCAGACAAGTTTGATATCCCCGGCTTTGGCGCCGATTTTGCCTATACGGTGGATGGCGGTGACGTGGGCGCCATCGAGTACGAAAACTTCAACGCCGCGTCTGCCGTGGTAGAGGTCCAGGGTTTCTCTGTCCATCCCGGTGACAGTAAGAACAAGATGATCAACGCTTCCAATGTTGCCATCGCCTTCCATCAGGCGCTGCCGCAGATGGACCGGCCGGAGCATACCGAGCTGCGTGAGGGCTTCTATCATCTAACCGATATGAGCGGTGATGTGAGCCACGCACGCCTTGCGTATATTCTGCGTGATCACGATATGGCTAAGCTGACCTATAAGAAAGACACGCTGCTCCATGTGGCTGCCCGGCTCAATGACCTTTACGGTTCCGGTACCGTCACCGTGCACCTCAAGGACAATTACCGCAATATGATCGAAAAAATCCGCCCCCACTTCCATCTGGTGGAAACGGCGCAGGAAGCCATTCGTCGCTCCGGTCTGGAGCCTGTGGCTGTTCCTGTTCGCGGCGGCACTGACGGTGCTACACTCAGCTGGATGGGGCTTCCCTGTCCCAATCTGGGTACCGGCGGTTTTAATTTCCACGGAAATGCCGAGTGCATCACAGCCGAGCGCATGGAGAAAGCCGTGGAGATTCTGCTCAACATTGTTCAGTTGTACGCCTGCTGATATTCCCTACCAATTCATCTTTAAACCGCGCCCTCCTTCTCATCAGGTGGAGTGCGTGGTTTTCTCTGTGCCACATATTGCTTCGACCGAAAGAATTAACAATAAACAGCCTGCACAACACAACGGTACATTGGCGTCGAGCCACATATGTCAAGTTCTTCCAAAGATGTTAAAAAGGAGTAAGATTCTCGTTATTTATTAGTCCATTCCATACTGTTTTGTTTAGTTTCTAGGGAAAATTCTAGTCTGCGGACACGTTCAAATCGAGATGTTCGCTACTTTGTGTATTCGATACGGGATTTTTCACATCAGTAATTCAACTATTTGAATAGTCCAATTGGATTACGTATGCTCAGAAGGAAAGACAGTAAATGCGATTGGTTTCGATTCAAGAGGCTGCTAAAAAAAGGTCTCACAAAACAAACTGTTCGGCACTACTGCCGCGATGGACTAATACCTGATGCAGTTCAACCAAATAGAAGTTGGGCACTTCCCTATTCTGCTAAATGTCCAGTTAAATTCAGTTGCTATATGGTCCCAACTCCTCCCCTACTACGAAAATTAATTTCACAAAAGGATACGCGGATAAAGGGCCTATATATTGATAACTATTTACCGGTATTTGATGGTGCCCTCAGCACAACGGATCTGGAGTAGATTTATACGATCTGCAGAAACGATCCGCCATCCGGATACCACGGTCATAAAATGTCGCTTTCTGATGTGGTGGAATTGTACAATCTACGAGGATAACTGAAACCTCATAATACGCTTTAAGCAAAAAGAAGCTACATTAAGCAGAGTGATTGCTTAATGTAGCTTCTTTTCATTGTCAAAAGGACAACCACGGGCTATGCCCGTGGGATAAAAAAGCTATGCTTATGCGTAGAAAAGATAAACCTCCCGCGATACAATGGAAGCAGGTTTGCCGACCGCAATACAAAGTATCGAAGGAGGAATATCATGCTAAAGAAAAAAGAAGAACCGGAAAGCTTGGCGCATAGTCGCTGGAACTGCAAGTATCACATAGTCTTTGCACCAAAATATAGAAGACAAGC
>JAZRRQ010000166.1:0-9308 GCA_045650885.1 Vescimonas sp.
CACAGAACGACATGGCTACGATCCGACTTCTTCCAATGACACCATCTCTGTGTTGGCTGAAGGCGGCGTGCGCTATACCGTCCCCCAGTACATCCGCCGCGACGCCGAGAATGTGACCGTTCGTTTCCGCGTCGGCCAGCCCTACCGCGAGGCCGCCGTGTGCATCTATTGCGATGGCACGCTGCTGCGCCGCATCCCCAAGCGGGTGCTGGCCCCCGGCGAGATGGAGCGCGTGACGCTGCACATGTCCGATCTGCCCCAAACCTGTCAAACCATCCGTTTCTGCATTGAGGAGGGCGAAAACAAATGAGTGAAAGACAACTGATCTGTATTGGCTGCCCTCTGGGCTGCATGCTGACCGCCACGCTGGAAAACGGCACTGTCACTTCCGTCACCGGCAACACTTGCCGCCGCGGCGACGACTATGCCCGTAAGGAATGCACTGCACCCGAGCGCACCGTTACCGGCACCATCCGCGTGCTGGACGGCAGCGCACCCGTGGCATCCGTCCGCACCTCCACCCCTATTCCCAAGGAAATGGTGCTGGAACTGGCCCGGCTGATGAGCCGCCTGCAGGTAAAAGCTCCCGTCCGCACCGGCGATGTAGTTTGCGCCGATGTGCTGGGCACCGGCAGCGATCTTCTTGCCACCTGCAGCGTTGCCGAGGTGTGAAAGACTCTTGCAACGACACCGAAGGCGTGTTACCATGGAAGCAACCATCAGCCGAAAGGAGCAACTGCCATGCGCCATGCCCTGATCCGCACCATGGAACAAAACCCTGTCGTCCCGTCGCTGAAAGATCCCGCCCAGCTGGACGAATGCCTGCACTGCCCCAGCGGTGTGGTGTTCGTGCTGTGCGGTGACATTCTGAATATCGATGATATCATCGGCCGCCTGCATGGGGGCGGCAAAAAGGCCATCATTCATGTCGATCTGGTGGGCGGCCTTGCACCGCGCGAGATCGCTGTGGATTTTCTGCACCGCCACGGTGCAGACGGCATCATCTCCACGCGCCCGGCTCTGATCCGTCGGGGGCGGGAACTGGGTATGCTGACGGTGCTGCGCGTTTTCGCGCTGGATTCCAAGGCCGTCAGTAACCTGCGCAGTGAGACCGAGTCCGGTAACCCCGACATGGTGGAGATCCTGCCCGGCACACTGCCCCGGGTCATTGCCCGACTGCGGAGCGAACTGAAAACGCCTTTGATCGCCGGTGGTCTGTTGGAGGAAAAAGCCGATATCCTTTCGGCGCTGAGCGCCGGTGCGCTGTGCGTCTCCGCCAGCGATAACCGCCTGTGGGACATGTGAAAGGGGTTTTGAAGTGAAAGCGAAACTCCTGAGCATTTTAAAATCCCTCGCTACCGCTTTGTTCGTGCTGAGTGGTTCCATTGCCGCACCTCTTTTGGTGCGTCCTTTCTACTATCTGCACATCGGCCCGTTGGAGCTAGAAGCGGCCAGCGGCTTATCCGCGGCGCAGATCCGAGAGGCCTATTGCCAGATGATGGACTACTGTCTTGGTCTGCGCAGCTCTTTTGCCGTGGGCGTTCTACCCTTCTCTCAGGAGGGAGCTTCCCATTTTGCCGATGTGCGCACGCTGTTTATGCTGGATATCGGTGTTCTGCTGGGCAGTGCCGCGGTGCTGCTGTTTCTGGCGATTCAGTGCCGTTATCAAGCGGTGGAGCTCCACCGCTTTCGGGACCATGGTCCCGCGTTTTGGGGCTGCGTCGGTCTGGGCGCCGTTTTTGCTGTGATCGGCGGTTTTGCCGCCCTGGATTTTGACCGGGCTTTCACCCTTTTTCACGCCGTCTTCTTCCCCGGCAAAGATAACTGGCTATTTGATCCCCGTCTGGATCCCGTGATCGAGATTCTGCCGCAAGCCTTTTTCCGAAACTGCGGCATTTTGATTCTGATGGTGCTTCTGCTCACCTGCCTTGCGCTGATCCTCCGTGATCGCCACGAAAAATAACAAGTTAACCGCACGGAAAGCATTTTCCGTGCGGTCTTTTTTTCAAAAAACGGCGCCAGGCCGCGGCTTTGCCTTGCCAAATTCGCGCATATTATTATATAATGGTATGATGCGAAATATCACTTCTCAACAGAAAGGGGCGCAGCTGTTTGAAACACCGTTATAAAAAATACGCGCTCCTTCTTCTGGCTGTGCTGCTGTTTTGGCTGTGGTGGGGCAACAACACCCTCAGCGTTGAAGACTACACCTTCTCCTCCCCCCGTCTGCCTCAGGACTGGGATGGCGCGCGCATTGTGCATTTGAGCGATCTCCACGGCAAAGAATTTGGGAAAGATCACGCCCGCCTTCTGCGTGCCGTGTCCCAAGCCGAACCGGAGATAATCGTCATCACCGGCGACATTGCCGACAGCAACAGCGGACTTGACGGTCTGGAGGAACTGCTGCAGGGTCTGTGTGATGTGGCACCCACCTATTATATCTCCGGTAACCATGAGTGGGCTGCCGGTTTCATCGGACAGCTGCGCCAGCTGTTTGAAAAAACAGGCGTTGTCTACCTGCGCAACGAATATGTTTTGCTCAGCCGAGGCAGCCAAACCATCGCTCTGGCCGGCATTGAGGACCCCAACGGTTATGCTGACCAGAAAACACCCGATGAGGTGGCTCAGCAGCTTTACAGTGCTGAGGGCGATCCTTTCTGGCTGCTGCTGGCTCACCGCAACACGCTGTTCCCCGGCGAATACTGCCGTCTGGGTGCCGACCTGACTCTGTGCGGCCACGGACACGGCGGTATCTGGCGTCTGCCCTTTACTGACGGACTCATCAGCACCGCCATGGAACTGTTTCCCTCCTACACCAACGGTTTTTACACCTGCGATTGCGAGGGCTGCGGCGGCGCACAGGTCTTTGTTCATCGCGGACTTGGCAACTCGCCCCGGATCCCCCGCCTGCTCAACCGCCCGGAAGTGGCGGTGATCACACTGAAAAATATTTCATAAAGAGGTCAAACTATGAGAGAATTCCCGGCAGGACAATTTGATATTGCAGTCATCGGCGCAGGTCACGCCGGCATTGAGGCGGCACTGGCTGCCGCGCGGCTGGGATTGGAGACCATCTGCTTCACCATCAATCTGGACGCCGTGGGCAATATGCCCTGCAATCCCGCCATCGGCGGCACCGGCAAGGGCCACCTGGTGCGGGAGCTGGATGCTCTGGGGGGCGAGATGGCCAAGGCTGCCGACCGCGCCTGCATCCAGTACCGCATGCTCAACCGGGGCAAAGGACCGGCCGTTCACTCTCTGCGGGCACAGGCCGACCGGCGCACCTATCAGCAGGTGATGAAGCACACCATGGAGCAGACCGATCACGTGACGCTGCGAGAGGCCGAGGTGGTGGATATCGGCCTGTCGGATGGCCGCGTATCTCAGGTAGTGCTGCGCACCGGCGCCGTGTTTGACGTGAAAGCCGCCATCATCTGCACCGGCACCTATCTCACCGGCCGCACCATTGTGGGCGAGTGCATTGAGGACTCCGGCCCCGACGGCATGCACGCCTCCGGTCCGCTGACCGACGCGCTGCTGCGTTTGGGACTGCCGCTGCGCCGCTTCAAAACCGGCACTCCCCCCCGGGTCAATGCCCGCAGCATTGATTTTTCCCAGATGGAAGTGCAGCTGGGCGATGAAGATCCCCAGCCCTTCAGCTTTACCACACAAGAACGGCCGGAAAACCGCGCCGTGTGCTATCTCACTTATTCCACGCCGGAGACGCACCGCATTATTCTGGATAATCTGGATCGCAGCCCCATCTACTCCGGTGTCATCGAGGGCGTAGGCCCCCGGTACTGCCCCTCCTTCGAGACGAAGGTGGTGCGTTTTGCCGACAAGCAGCGCCACCAGCTGTACATCGAGCCTATGGGGCAGGACACGGAGGAGATGTATATTCAGGGTTTCTCATCTTCCATGCCGGAAGAGGTGCAATTGGAGATGCTCCACTCGGTGCCGGGTCTGGAAAACGCGGTGATGATGCGCCCGGCCTATGCCATTGAATACGAGTGCATCGATCCGCTGGCGCTGCGGCCCACACTGGAAGTCAAGGCCATTGAGGGACTCTACGGCGCAGGCCAGTTCAACGGCTCCTCCGGCTACGAAGAGGCCGCCGTACAGGGTTTTGTGGCCGGCGTCAATGCCGCGCTGAAGCTGCTGGGCCGCGAAGAGCTGATCCTCAAGCGCAGCGAGAGCTATATCGGTACGCTGATCGATGATCTGGTGACCAAGGGCACCAACGAACCTTACCGCATGATGACCTCCCGCTCGGAATACCGGCTGCTGCTGCGACAGGACAACGCCGACCGACGCCTTTGCCACATCGGCCACCGCATCGGTCTGGTGTCCGACGAGCGAATGCAGCAGGTGGAAGAAAAGTACGAGGCTGTGCAGCGGGAAATCCGCCGGCTGGAAAGCCGCGGTGTGGGCGCCAGCGATGCACTCAACGCCATGCTCGCCGCCAAAGGCACTACCACTGTTACCGAGGGTGTACGCCTCATTGATCTTCTGCGCCGCCCACAGCTGACATATGACGATATCCGTCCCTTCGATGCTGATGCACCCGCGCTTTCCGCCGCCGTACGCGAGCAGGTGGAGATCAGCGTCAAATACGACGGCTACATTCGCCGCCAGCTCAAGCAGGTGGCCGAATTTGAAAAGCTGGAGCGCCACACACTTCCTGCCGACTACGATTACAGCGCCATTCAGGGTCTGCGTCTGGAGGCCCGGGAAAAACTGGCAGAAGTTCGCCCGTTGAACCTGGGACAAGCCAGCCGCATCTCCGGCGTTTCTCCTGCCGACATTGCCGCGCTGATGATCGCGCTGCAGAACAGAGCGTAACGCTGTACGACAAAATGATCCGCAACTTGAACAAGGAGCCGATACTATGAAACGTTTTTTAGCCATTCTCATCTGTAAAATGATCCGCTTTGTGGGCAAACTGACGGGTCGCGGCAGCTCTCTGCCCGGCCAGATCGCCCTGCGAATCTGCCCTGACATTTTGGCACACATGCAGCTCCCCCGCCGCATCATCGCCGTGACCGGCAGCAACGGCAAAACCTCCACTGTGGAGATGATTGCCGCCATTCTGCGGGCGGACGGCCAGCGGGTAATCTACAACAACGAAGGTTCCAACCAGACCGAAGGTGTGGCCACCGCCGTGCTCAGCGCCTGCAGCTTCCGCGGCAAAGTGGATGCCGACGTGCTGCTGATCGAGTCCGATGAGCGTTATGCCGCCCGCACCTTCCGTTACTTTGTTCCCACGGAGTTCGTCATCACCAATCTCTACCGCGATCAGCTGACCCGCAACGGTCACAGCGAGTCGGTATTTGATGCCATCCTCCCCTCCATCCATCCGGAAACGAAGCTGCTGCTCAACGCCGACGATCCGCTGGTGTCCTGTTTTGCCGCAGGACACGACAACGTCAAGTGGTTCGGTCTGGAGCGCTGCGCCGTCTCTTCCGATACCACTTCCGGCGTGTACCACGATGGCGCCCACTGCCCCATCTGCAAAGCGCCCATGACCTACGCCTTCGCTCACTATAATCACATTGGCTCCTACACCTGCACCGGCTGCGGTCACACCCGCCACAACACCGATTATGCCGTTACCAGCGCAGATCTGGAGCAGGGCATCCTGACCATCGACGGCGAAGTGGATATCCATCTGGCTCTGCGCAGCATCTATAACGTATACAACATTCTGGCTGCCTATGCCGTGTGCCGGGAGTGCGGCGTCCCCTCCCAGACCATCGCCGGCGTGATCGACAACTACATTTTGAAAAACGGACGCGTCGTCCGCTTCACCATTGGCGACTATCGCGGCACGCTGCTGGTAAGCAAACACGAAAACAGCGTGGCCTACGACACCAACCTGCGCTATGTGGCCGAACTGAAAGATCCCTGCACGGTGATGGTCATCCTCGACGCCGTCAGCCGCAAGTATTTCACCAGTGAAACCAGCTGGCTGTGGGACATTGATTTCCAGCTGCTCAACGCACCCCACGTGGAGAAGATTCTGTTAGTGGGTCAGTATTGCCACGATCTGGCGCTGCGTTTCTCTTTCACCGATATCCCCGCCGAAAAGGTGGAGTACTATCCCGACATCAACTCTTTGGCCGAAAAGATGAAGGCAGAAGGAAGCGGCGAGCTGTACGTAGTGACGTGCTTCTCCGACCGGCAGAAGTTCCTCTCTCACACCCAGAAGGAGGCTTAAACATGAACTGCAAGATCATTCATTTTTACCCCGATCTGATGAATCTGTACGGCAGCTACGCCAACCTGTCCGTCCTGCAGCGCTATCTGCAGCTGCTGGGCCACAGCGTTTGCGTGGAAACCGTCTTCCCCGGCGGTCAGGCAGACCTGTCCAATGCCGACTTTATCTTTATGGGCGCCGGTACGGAGCGCAGCCAGAAAGTTGCCCTGCAGGATCTGCGCCGCTTTGCCAACCAGATCAAAGCGTTGGCCGAGGCCGGTGTTCCCATGCTCTTCTGCGGCACCGCCATGGATCTGCTGGGAAAGAGCATCTGCGACGAATCCGGCGCCACCTATGAGGGTATCGCTTTAGGAGACTTTACCTGCGTACAGACAGCCCGTCGGCAGGTTATCGATGTCTACGGTCATACCTCCCTGTTCCCCGAGGCTATTGTGGGCTTCCTCAACAAGGCCTCCACTATTTCCGGTGTAGAAACTCCGCTGCTGGCAGACTGTTCTCTTGGTTGGGGCAACGAAAAAGACGGCAAGGGAGAAGGCGTACTCATCCACAACGTGATGGGCTCCCATCTCACCGGTCCGCTGCTGGTGAAAAATCCCCGCCTGCTCGAGCACGTGGCAGGCATCATCTGCACCCGCCGCAGCGAGGCGCTTCCCACGCCGCTGCCCCGTATCCCCTACATGGAGGAGGCCTACGCCACCACCGAGCAGCAGCTGCGGCTGCGCGCTGAAAAGTGAGGTGCGCTATGCTGAGCCATCGCACGCAGGCCACCATCTCTCTGGGGCGTCTGCGGGAGAATGTCCGCAATCTTCAGAATCGACTGGATGACGGCGTACAGCTGATTGCCGTAGTAAAGGCCGACAGCTACGGCCACGGTGCAACGCATCTATATGACACCTTTCGCAGCTGCGGCATCACCCATTTTGCTGTAGCCATGTGGGAAGAGGGTGCCGAGCTGCGCCGCGCAGGCGCCGCAGACTGTTCCATCCTGCTGCTGGGTGACACCCGGGATGAAGATCTGCCCCGTCTTCTGGAGTATGAACTGACCCCCGCCATTTTTTCCGTAGAGACGGCGGAAAAACTCAATGCTCTGGCCGCCGCAGCCGGCGTTATCCATCCCATCCACATCAAGCTGGACACCGGCATGAGCCGCATCGGCTTCCCCGCCGGCGACGAGTCTCTCCCTCTCATTCTGCGCATTGCCGCCATGGAGCATCTGCGCATTGAGGGCATGTTCACTCATTTCCCTCGGGCCGATGAGTTGGACATCCCGGAAACCGACATGCAGTTTGAGCGCTTTTGCCGCATGACAGACGCGCTGCGGCAGGAGGGCGTAGAGATCCCGATGCTGCACGCCGCCAACAGCGCCACATTACTGCTGCGCCAGGGCAAGCAGCTCAACGCTGTCCGGGTGGGCGACACCCTCTACGGCATCTGCCCCATTGACGAAGAGACGTGGCCGCAGTTCGGTCTGCTGCCGGTCCTGCGATGGGACTCCTACCTCTCGCTGGTCAAAACGGTACCGGCAGGTACCCAGGTGGGCTACGGCGGCACCTATGTGACCGAGCGCCCCACCGTTATCGGTACCATCCCCGTTGGCTTTGCCGACGGCTACAACCGCGCTTTGTCTAACCGCGGATTTGTGATGGTACGTGGACAGAAAGCACCCATCATCGGGAGAGTGTGCATGGATCAGTTTATGGTGGATGTGACTGACATCCCCGACGTCTGCCGCGGTGATACGGTGGAGCTGATCGGCCCGCACATCAGTGTTGAGCGCATGGCGGCCATGACCGGTATCAGTCCCGACGAGGTAGTTTGCGGGCTGACCAAGCGGGTACCCCGGGTCTACACGGCTGAATAAAGGGCTTTTTTGCGCTGCGGGGTTGGCACGCATGAACCCGTGTGTTATAATTTTGCTATTATCTTAGAAAGGTGACACGTTATGCCTGCTTTGAAATATTATCTGCGCGTGCTCTCCGGCATGAGCTTCCAGAAATTCTCCGAGGTATTGGACCGCACCCATCAGTTTTCCGGCAAGAATAAACTGTTTCTGACTTTGGACATGATTCACTGCGCCAGAAAGTTCGGTGCCGGTTACTATGACTATCTGACTTTCGGTTTTTGGGATCTGACCGATGCACAGCGCGCCACCTATGTGACCCGTTTCGTTTCCAAAAAGCTGGTTTCCCACCTCAACGACGAATCCTACTCCCCCATCTTTGACCGCAAGGACGAGTTCCAGAAGATCTTCGGTGAGTTTACCAAGCGTGACTTCGTCAACTGCCGTACCACTTCCAAGGAAGAGGTGCGCGCCTTCGTGGAGAAGCATCCCGTTATGTTCAGCAAGCCTGCACAGGACAGCTCCTGCGGTAAGGGCTGCCAGAAGATCGACAGCCGCGAGTATGCCGACTTCGACGCCTTCTATGCCGCTCTGCCCGGTCTGGACGCCTGGCTGCTGGAAAAGGTGGTGGATCAGCATCCCGACAACGCCGCTGTCTACCCCCACGCCATGAACTGCATGCGCATGATCACCCTGTTGGATTCTCAGGGTGAACCCCATGTGATCTTCGCCACCCAGAAGTTCGGCCTGAATGGCCGCGTGGTGGACAACTACGGCTTCGGCTGCCGTGTGGATCTGGAGACCGGTAAGATCTGCTCTCCCGGCGTCAGCGGTGACGGCTCTCTGGGCATCACCTATGATGAGCATCCCCTCACCCACGTCAAGCTGATCGGTCGCGATGTACCCCTGTTCTTCGAGGCCTGCGAGATGGTAAAGAAGGCCGCTTTGAAAATCCCTCAGGTACGTTATATCGGCTGGGATGTTGGTATCAGCCCCGACGGTCCCGTTATCATCGAAGGCAACAACTACACCGCCCACGACTTCTGGCAGCTTCCGGCACAGACTCCCGAGAAACAGGGTATGCTGCCAACCATTATGAAGCTGGTTCCCGAATTCAAGCGCTAAAGTCAGGACCACCCGTAAAACGGGTGGCCTGCACTGACCCTATAAGGGTCTAATATTGGACGCGCCTCAACGCGCGGCGAAACGGTCTGCCGACCGCATACAATTACGAGCGGCCCCACCAAGTGG
>JAZRRQ010000167.1:0-5278 GCA_045650885.1 Vescimonas sp.
ACCACGATGTAGCAGGCGATACGCACTTCGTTGGGGATGATCTTGCGCAGCAGGGAGATAAAGATGTTGGACAGGGTCAGGATGATGGTCACGGACACGCCCATGCCCAGACCGTTAAAGAAGGACGTGGTGATGGCCAGAGTGGAGCACATACCCAGCAGCTGAACCAGCACGGGGTTCTGGCTGATCAGGCCCTCTTTGAGTTGCTTGCTAAAATTCATATCGATTGTCCTCCTTTCTTAGCCCAGGGCTTCAGCGGCGGCCAGCGCAGCGTTGGCGCCGGTGGTGATGCCCTTGGTGGAGACGGTAGCGGTGGTGATGGGAACAATGTTCTTCTTAACCACCAGGCTGCCGGAACCGGACAGGCCGATAAACTGATCGAGAACGGGCACGCCTGCATCGTTGGGCTCGTTGCCAACGACCTTGGTGCCGATGCCGGAGGTCTCAGCATGGCTGACCACGCTGATACCGGTGATGGCCTTGTTGGCGTCAACGCCGACCATCATCACGATGGAGCCCTGAGAACCGGAAGCGGAGATCTTCATGACGCAGCCACCGGCCTTCACGCCGTAGAGCTCCAGCACCTTGCCGCCCTGAGCGGCAGCAGCCTCAGCAGCTGCGGCGGGGATTTCCAGCTTGTCGGTAAACTCGCTGCCGGCGGGAGCGACGGCGCTCATGGCAACGCGGGTCTTCTCGGCTTCAATCTCGGCGATCTTGTCGCGGGTGACGCCGTCGACAACGCCCAGCAGAGCGGCGGTGATCAGAGCGATCACGGTCAGAGTGCCGGCGACCTTAATTACGAACTTGGGAGAGATCTTCATTTTGCAGCGGCCTCCTTCTTTTCCTTCTTGGGAGCACCGTAAATGGTGGGCTTGATGTACTTATCCAGCAGCCAGGTGCAGCAGTTCATCACCAGGATGGAGTAGCACACACCCTCGGGGTAGGAACCGAAGCGGCGGATAAACACGGTCAGCAGGCCGCAGCCGATACCGAAGATCAGCTGGCCGGGCTTGGTGACGGGGGAGGTGGCGTAGTCGGTAGCCATGAAGATGGCGCCCAGCATCAGGCCGCCGCCGAAGATGCTGTAGAGCATGTAGTCCACAGCGCCGATGCCGGCGGGAGCGGAGATCAGGGAAACCAGAGCCACGGTGCCGATATAGGCAACGGGGATCTGCCAGGAGATGACCTTGCGGATCAGCAGGTACAGGAAGCCCACCAGCAGAGCAGCAGCGGAGGTCTCACCCAGAGAGCCGCCCACGAAGCCCAGGAACATGTCGAGGATCTCGGGCAGCTGATCGAAAGCGCCTTCCTTCATGACAGCCAGGGGGGTAGCGCCGGTAGCCACGTCAGCAGCGCTGCCGAACACGGAGATCTTCTCGGCGGGAGTGACCCAAGTGGTCATAGCACCGGCGTAGCTGGCTACCAGAATGGCACGGCCGGCCAGAGCGGGGTTGAGGAAGTTGCAGCCAATGCCGCCGTAGAGCTGCTTGACAACAACGATAGCGAAGAAGGAGCCGATGACGATGACCCACCAGGGCAGGCTGACGGGGCAGACAAAGGCCAGCAGCATACCGGTGACAACGGCGGAGCAGTCGCCAACGGAGCAGCTCTTCTTCATCAGCTTGCGGTAAGCCCATTCCCAGAACACGCAGGAAACCACGGAAATCAGGGTCAGGACCAGAGCCTGCAGGCCGAACACGAAGCAGCTGATCACCAGAGCGGGCACCATGGCGATGCACACATCGATCATGATGCTGCGGGTGTCATCCTTGCTGCGGATATGGGGAGAGGAAGAAGCAATGAGCTTCAGATTCTTATAATCAGTCATTGTTCTTTACGCCTCCTTCTTTGCGGCAGCCTCAGCTTCGGCCTTAGCCTTGGCCTGAGCAGCCATTCTTGCGTTGTTAACCTGCTGCTTGCCCAGGCGGAAAGCGTGGGTCAGGGGCAGACGGGCGGGGCAGGTGTAGGTGCAGGCACCGCACTCGATGCAGTCCATACCGTGGAGCTGATCGCGGAAAGCCTCCCAATTGCCCTTCATCAGATACTTGTACATGAACACGGGCTCCAGACGGATGGGGCAGACGCCGACGCACTTGCCGCAGCGGATGCACTGAGGCTCGGCCACGTACTTCTCCTCATCGCCGGCGAAAGCCAGCATAGCGCCGGTACCCTTGCCGACGGTAACCTCGGTGCTGTACTGAGCCAGACCCATCATGGGGCCGCCCATGATCAGCTTGTAGGTCTCTTCCTTCAGACCGCCGCAAGCGTCAAACAGGTTGCTGATGGGGGTGCCGATGGGGCACTCGATGTTCTTGGGCTCGATGACACCGGAGCCGGACACGGTGACGATCTTGCTGACAACGGGCATGCCCTCATAGACAGCGCGGTAGATCGCACAGGTAGTGTTCAGGTTGAAGATGCAGCAGCCTGCATCGGCGGGCAGCTTGCCGGAAGGCACCTGGCGGCCGGAGATGGCCTGGACCAGCTGCTTTTCAGCGCCCTGGGGATAACGGGTGTGCAGAACCTCGACCACAACGGGAGCGTTCAGCTCGGCGATGGTCTTGTTCAGCTGGTCGGCAGCGTTCTGCTTGTTGGCCTCGATGCCGATGTAGACCTTGTCCACGCCGAAGCACTTGGCCAGCAGAGATGCGCCCTTGATGACCTGCTCAGGACGCTCCAGGCAGGTGCGGTGGTCGCCGGTGATGTAGGGCTCGCACTCAGCAGCATTGATGAGCACGTAGTCCACCTTGCCCAGACCGGAAGAGATCTTCACGTGGGTGGGGAAGGTAGCGCCGCCCTGGCCGACGATACCGGCGTTCTTCACGATCTCGGTCAGCTGCTCGGGAGTCAGGCTGTCGGGATCGGCGACAGGTTTGATGTCTTCGCACACGGTGTTCTGGAAGTCATTTTCGATGACCACGGACATGAAAGTACCGCCCATGGAGAAAGGACGGGGCTCCACGGCCTTGACGGTACCGGAAACGCTCGCATGAATAGGAGCGGAAACGAAACCGCCGGGCTCACCGATCTTCTGACCGATGGTCACCTTGTCACCCACTGCAACGATGGGCTTGCAAGGTGCGCCGATGTGCATAGACATGGGAATGACCACCTGAGCAGGTGCAGTCAGCTGCTCGATGGCCTTTTCATTGGTTGCGGCTTTCATATCATTGGGATGAACGCCGCCAAAGAAAGCTTGTGCCATTGTCTTTCACCTCATCTTACTTACAGGTGGCCCTATGCCACCCCATACTGCGTTTTATTCTACAGCAAAATGCTCCTTTTGTCCAGTCCTTTGTTCCTGTTCTTGCGGAAATTTGACGTTTTGCGACAAATTATACCATTACATAGGCAGGTATTGTGTTTTGAAAGAAGCCGTGATACAATATATATTATATAAACAACCCTATATTTCCAAAGAAAGGAAACTAACTATGCTCAATCGTGCGCACCTCAAGCGCGAGGCTAAGGAGATTATTCGTAATGCCCGCGTTTCTGCCTACCTTTTTACGTTTCTGTATTTGGTCATTATCACGGTGCTGGACATCGTCAATACCTATGTCAACGCTTCGGTGCCGGCTTACATGGAACTTTATTTCCCCGGTGTGCCTGTGCCGGAGATTTTTTCCCGTGCGGCGCAGCTGCCGGGAACACTGGTGCTGTTTGTCTCCGTGCTGGTGTGGCTGCTGACGGTGGTACTGATGGCCGGCAATGCCCTGTATCATCTGGGAATCCGCCGCGGCGAGGAGATGGGTTATGATTCCCTGTTTGACGGTTTTGGCTTCGTGGGCAAGGTGATTCTGCTGCAGATTGTCATGACGGCGATTATTACCATGTGGACGTTCGTGTTCGTTATCCCCGGTCTCATTGCTTCTTATCGCTACCGCTTTGCACTGTATAATCTTTGCGAGAATCCGGAGATCGGCGTGATGGAAGCGCTGAGTCTGTCTGCCCGTCAGACCTACGGCTATAAGATGGACCTTTTCGTGCTGGATATCTCCTTCCTGGGATGGAGCATGCTGAACGCATTGACGCTGGGCATTTCCAGTATTTGGATTGCCCCCTATATCACCCAGGCCGATCTGGGCTATTTCCAGCAGATCAAGCAGGTGAAGGGCCTTGGCTGGTTCCCGCCCCGGGACGATGATTTTACGGCGCAGGACCCCTTCGGTTCCGGCATGTAAGGACAATTTGACAGAAAAACGCGCCCCCGGAGTGCCGGTGGGCGCGTTTTGCATATTCATTCCGTCAGAATCAAAATCATCTGTTAAAAATTCGCATTGTGCCGGGACAAAGAGTCCAAAATCGGCGGATCTGGCATGGGCACTGAGAATTTATTAAATCTGCACAGGAAAACTGTTAAGTTTTTGTCGATTTGTGGATTGCATTTGTCAAGATGTGGGTGTAAAATGACACCGATGAGGAGAGCATTCTTCCGTGGTGCCGGAAGAGAGTCTCAGGGTATATATACCTGAAGACAAATGTGCGACGATGAGGAGTGCCGCACTGCTGTCCGAAAAATCTTAAAAGGAGAGTGTATTCTGTGTTTAAGAAAATCGTCAACGGCTGCGTTAACGTAGTCAACAGATGGCTGCCGGATCCCTTCCTGTTCGCCGTCATCCTGACCATCGTGGTCTTCGTCGCTGCTATGATCGCTACCGGTCTGGGCCCCATCGCTATGGTTGGCGCCTGGGGTGCTGACACCGGCTTCTGGTCCCTGCTGAGCTTCTCCATGCAGATGGCTCTGGTGCTGGTGCTGGGTTCCGCCATGGCTTCCGCCAAGCCCGTCAAGAAGCTGCTGGGCAAGCTGGCTTCTCTGGCTCACAACAACTTCCAGGCTATCCTGATCACCACCATGGTGGCCACCGCCTGCTCCTGGCTGAACTGGGGCTTTGGCCTGATCGCCGGCGCTCTGCTGGCTAAGGAAGTTGCCAAGCGCGTTCCTACCATCGACTATCCCCTGCTGATCGCCTCCGCTTACTCCGGCTTCGTGATTTGGCACGCTGGTCTGTCCGGCTCCATCCCCCTGGCCCTGAACGGCGGCTACAAGGTCGGCGACGTGGTTTACACTGCTACCACTGCTGATACCATCTTCCATCCCATGAACCTGGTCATGTGCGGTCTGGTGCTGCTGGTCATGCCTCTGGTGAACTATGCCATGCATCCCTCCAAGGAGAAGACCATCACCATCGATCCCAGCCTGCTGGCTGATGAGCAGGAGAAGACCTATGAGGTCAAGTCTCCCGCCGACAAGATGGAGCACTCCAAGATCCTGTGG
>JAZRRQ010000168.1:0-17470 GCA_045650885.1 Vescimonas sp.
GGATACCGTAGGAAGGAACAAGAAGGCGATTGCAGAGTACATCCGAAATCAATTGGCAGAGGATAAGATATCCGACCAGCTCACAATAAAAGAATATTACGACCCGTTTACGGGTGAGCCGACTAACAAGAGCAAATAAAACCAGCCCCACTTGGTGGGGCCGCTCGTAATTGTATGCGGTCGGCAGACCGTTTCGCCGCGCCTTGAGGCGCGGCCAATATTAGACCCTTATAGGGTCAGTGCAGGCCACCCGTTTTACGGGTGGTCCTGACTTTATCGCAGCAGATCCCAGTACAGCCACAGTACGCTGTAGCGGTCCTTGATATCCTTGGCGTAGAGAATGGCATCGCGGAGCTTCTGCGCATCGTAGAGTTCGTAGAACTCTGCCATGTCGAGGCCCACAGCACGGAGCATGGCTTCAATCTCTTCCGGGGCAGGGACTTCGGCCAGGATGGCGCGGATCTCGTCCTCTTTCCCGAGGTAGGCAGTCATGCGGTCGGTAGAGTAATGACCTACCTTGTCCTGCAGTGCGATATAGCCATCGGCAGCGGTGGAATAGATGCGCTGCAGGTTTTCTTCCCAATCGGCGCGGCCAAAGGGGGCCGCCTCGCGGGGGAAAGGAGCGGCGAGGAGCTTTTGACGCAGCTGGGCGGTGATGACGGTGGAATAGGCCACATCGATGCCGTGGGGGAAGTAGGGCTTATTTTCCAGCAGGCCCGTGACCTCAAAGTAGTGGGAGAGGTGATGCTCACTGCCGGAGGCGGGGCGGGAGGTGCCGGCAAAGGCCATGGCAATACCGGCCAGCACCAGTGCTTCCATCAGTGCGCCCACGGCGTCCTCGTCACGCTGCACGAGACCGTCTGCCAGGGAGAGGGTCTTTTGCAGCGCTTCGTCCATCAGGTCGTAGACCTTCTGGCAGAAGTATTCGCCTTTGACGGCGTGGCTCAGCTTCCAGTCGTTGAGGGCGGAGAACTTGCCCACAATGTCACCGTAACCGGCGCGGATCAGCTCCATGGGAGCGTCTTTCAAAACGGCGGTGTCGGCCAGAATGGAGGTGGGTACGCTGACGGGATAGGTAACCTTCATGCCGCCCATGATCATGGCTGCGCCGGTGGAGGCGTAGCCGTCCATAGAGGGGGCGGTGGCTACAATGTGGCAGGGGACGTGGGCGAGGGATGCGCCGTACTTGCCCAGATCCTGTATCACACCGGCACCGATGGCCACGATGGCATCGGCCTTACCCAGATAGGGTTCCATGGCAGAAACAGCCTGCTCGTCCGGCACAACCAGCTTATCGCCGCTGTAGGTGACGGGGAGGATCTCTTTGCCGTTCAAGGCGGCGAGGGTTTGCGCGCCTGCAGCGGCAAAGGTGTTCTCATCGCTGAGCAGAAGGATGGTTTTAGCCTCGCGGCACAGATCGGAAAGGGCGTTGATGGCGTCGCGACCGATCTCTACCCGTTGGATATCACAGCGGTGCGCATGACCGCAGGTGCAGGGGAAGGATGCAAGAAGCTGCTGGATGTTCATGGAAAGGCCTCCTGTTTGGTTTTCTTCATTGTAAAACGGCGGCGCAAAATGCGCAAGCAATGAGCAAAAAACGAAAAATGCGTGAGCGCTGTTGCGCACTTGGTCAGCGTTGAGCCAGCCAGGATAGAAATTCCGGCGTTTTTCTCCAGTATTGGATGCCCCAGTGAACAAAGTCCCATTGTGGATCGTAGGGATTACATTCGTAGTCAATATACCACAGCTTGCTGCCGTTGAGGATAAAATTGGTGGGGAAATAGTCGATGTTCAATCCCGCAGTGTACAGCGTGCGGCACATGGCCTCCACCTGGGGGATGCTATCCGGCGGCAACGTATCCTGCTCCACCAGCTCGGCGGCGGTGGGGCCGGGGATGTACTCTTTTAAAAGTCGCTCGTGTTCGTAATCCACAGCCAACAGGCGGGGCAGCGGCAGACCCAGCGCGGCAAGGCGCTCATAATCCCCTAATTCTGCGGTCAGCTTGTCACCGAAGGTGTAATAGCTGCAAGGCTCGTGGTGGATCTGCTTGCAGACGTATTCTTCCTGACCATCTGTTACCAAATAGGAGTAGCCGCCCTTGCCCTTGCCCAAAAGGCGCAGGATATTATATTTTTTATCGTTTATCGTGATGATTTCCATGACCTTGCTGCTCCTTGTCCGGGAAAGGGATACGCTGAATGAGTCCGACGATCTGGCCGGAGAGAACCACCGTCAGCAGGGAGTAAGCAATGCGTGAGAGAGGGATATAGCTCAGAGCCAGCAGTAATACGGTCAGGTCGGTAATCAGATAGATCTGCTCGATGGGGCGGTGGATGAGGTGGCTGAGGGCCATGGCCAGTGCATCGTCACCGCCGGAAGCGCCGCCGGCCCAGACGCTCAGACCGGCGCCAACGCCCACGAAAACGGCGCCGACGACGGCGGCCAGAAGGGGCATGGCGTATAGCTGAGGCCACAGGGGCGGGAACTGTTCCACCACAGCGTAGGCGGCGGAGAAGCTCGCCGAGGCGATGAGGGAATAGACCACAAACTCGCGACCCAGAATCCGCCAGCCAACGAGGAAGCACGCGGCGTTGAGGACAAAGCCGGTGATGGCGGGGGAGAGGTGCAGCCAGTGGTCAAGGAGCAGCGTCATACCCAACACGCCACCCTCTGTTACACCGGAGAGGGAGTGGACATGATAGAGGCCAAAGGCAAGAATCACGCTGCCCAGTGCCGCCACGATGCAGCGGCGCAGGGTGATGCTTTTCCACATGGTACGCTCCTCCTTTCGGTGCAGGATATTTTCTCTATCATATCACACTGCGTCGGGGAGTGCAAGAAAAGGGAAAGCCCCCACTTGGTGGTGGGGGCATGGGTATATGTTATTCGGCAAGGCTGCGACCTTCCCATTCCCGGGCGGGACGGATGCCCATCAGGTCGGCGACGGTGGGGGCAATGTCCAGAAGGGAGACTTCGCCCAGATCGCGGCCGGGGGTGAAGCGGCGACCCAGATAAAACTGGGGGATCGTCATGTCCTCCGGCAGGTCGGTACCATGGGTGCGGTCATGGCCGCCGTGGTCGGCGGTGACGATGACGGTGTACTCCTTGTCCGCAGCCTCCACCACGCGCTGCACATTGTCCATGGCGCGGCGGATATAGTCTATATAGGTGTCCGTCATCCAGCCGCTGTCGTGGCCGCCCTTCTCGTCGGTCTCCACCATATAGAGGAAGACGAAGTCGGGTTGATGCCGGGCAATGCGCTGCAGTGCCATATCAGTGAGGATGCCGTCGGTATGCTCATCGGCATAGGCGTTGAAATAGCCGCTCCAGGTCAAAGACTTGGGGCGCGCCACATCCCGCAACGGCTCCCAGCCGTAGTACATGGCGCAGCGGCAGCCGGCGGCGCTGAGCTGTTCAAAAAGGCCGGGGACGGGGCGCACAGGCGGCACATAGTCGTTGGTCAGTGTGCCGTGGCGCTGGGGCGGTACACTGTGGAACAACGACAGGTGGCATGGCAGCGTTACGGAAGGGAAGACGGTGCGGCCGGTAAAGGTATAGGCGGCGCGGCGCTTCAGTTCGGCCACGAAGGGATGGCCGCAGGCGGCCAGCGCGTCGGCACGGCAGCCGTCAACAGAAATCAGGATTACTTTTTCCATTGTTGCACCTCAAAAATTAAGATTCGGCAAGGCTGCGGCCTTCCCATTCCCGGGCGGGACGGAGACCCATCAGGTCGGCGACGGTGGGGGCGATGTCCAGAATGGACACGGCCTGCAGCACCTTGCCCGGAGTGAAGCGCGGGCCGATGTAAAACTGGGGGATGATCATATCCTCCGGCAGGTTGGTGCCGTGGTCGTCACCGTGGCCGCCGTGGTCGGCGGTGATGATGACGGAATACTCGCTGCCAAATTCCTCCACCATGCGTTTAACGCAGTTCAGAGCGGTGTGGATACGCTCCAGATACGGCTGGGTCATCCAGCCCACGTTGTGGCCGGCGGCATCGGTTTGGACCAGATAGAGAAAGACGAAATCAGGCTTTACACTGCGGATGCGGCGGGCGCACAGCTCGGTGAGCTGAGCGTCGGTATCATCGGCGGTGTCGTAGCGAACGTAGTCGGCCCACTGGATGGTGGAAGGAGCGGACAGATCCCGCAGGGGCTCCCAACCATAGTGCATGGAGCTGCGGCGGCCGCTTTTTTTCACCACCTCGAAAATGCCGTCCACCGCTCTGGTGCAGGGGGTGAAGGTATTGGTAGTTACGCCGTGGCGTTGCGGCGTGACACCGTGGAACATGGATAGGTGACACGGAAGCGTCAGGGAGGGGGAAACGGTGACAGCGTCAAGAGTATGGGCACTGATGCGCTGCAGTTCCTCGGTATAGGGGTTGCCGCAGGCGAGAAAGCCATCGGGACGCATGCCGTCGATGGAGATGAGGATGACTTTTTCCATGGGATACCTCCTTGGGTAAAAGAGATATATTTCGGATAAACTATACCACGGATTTTTCACGGCGGCAACCTTGCAAGAGGGAGAAATCGAGGGTATAATCAGAAAAAACGACCCGAGGAGGATGCACTGTGACCATCGCTGTGAGTACCCAATTGCATGATGAGGCTCGTTTGGAGCAGGTGCGGCCCCTATTGGAGAGAGACGCTGCGCTGGGCGTGGAGATTTTTCCTGAGTGGCAGTTGACGCGCTATGAGCCGGTGCTGCAGCAAGCCCTGCCGTGGCTGGAGGGGCGGCCCATTACCTTCCACGGACCCTACTGGGACATCGACCCCTGCTTTGCACCATCGGAACCGGAATTTGGTGTTTTTTTGAAATACTGGCGCAAGACGCTGGAGTACGCGGCACATCTGAAGGCACGCTATGTGGTGTATCATCTGTATAACCATCACTTTGCCGCTTATGAGCGGGACGCGAAGTACAGCGCCGCTATGGAAGCGCTGCGCCATGTGCAGGCGCTGGCGGCGGAATACGGTGTGCAGCTGGCCATCGAAAACACGGAAACCAGCCGCAACGAGGGAGAAAATCTGCTGACCCAGCAGGAATATGTGGACCTGGTGCGCAGCTGCGGCTGCGCGGCCATGGTGGATGTGGGCCACGCCGCCTGTGCCGGCTGGGATCTGCCGACGCTTATCGATGATCTGGCGGAGCATATCGAGGGCTATCATTTGCACAATAATAACGGTCGGGACGACAGCCACCACCGGATTTTGCAGGGCGCGGCGGATATGGAAGGTTTGCTGCGTACGATCTGCAGCCGCACACCCGGTGCTGCGCTGACGCTGGAATATAATCCGCGCTTAGGTATTACGCAAGAGGAAGTGTGGGAAGATATCCAATGGCTCCGCTGCCGTGTGGAGTAAACAAAGGAACGTAAGGAGAACGCTGAATGATCTTTGTTGTGATTGCTGTCGCCCTGACCGCCCTGGCGGTGCTGACGGCCTACATCTGCTTCCGGATGGCTTTTTATGTGCCCGACAAAAGCCGGCCTGACCCGGAGGAGATCCAGGTGCCCGACGGCAGCATTTATGTGCCGTATCACGAACAGATGCGCCAGTGGACCCGGGAAGTGCGGGCCATGGAGCAGGAGCACTGGTATATTACTTCGTTTGACGGCCTGCGCCTTCATGCCCGGTATTTTGAGTACGCCCCCGATGCAGCGGTGGAGATCATGTTCCACGGCTATCGCGGGACCGCTGAGCGGGATTTGAGCGGCGGCGTGCAGCGCTGCTTTTCTCTTGGCCGCAGCGTGCTGCTGGTGGATCAGCGCGGCGCCGGTGAGAGCGAGGGACGCGTCATCTCCTTTGGCATCAACGAGAGTCGGGACTGCCGCGGCTGGGTGGACGAGCTGATCGAGCGCAAGGGCGAGGGTGTGAAGATCATTCTCACAGGCATCTCCATGGGAGCTACCACGGTGATGATTGCTGCCGGTCGACCCTTGCCAACCCAGGTGGTGGGCATCATTGCCGACTGCGGCTTTGACAGTGCCAAGACCATCATCTGCAAGGTGATGAAGGGAATGCACATGCCGACGAAGGTGCTTTACCCATTTGTCAAATTAGGAGCGCGGATCTTCGGTCGATTTGACCTGGAGGAAGCCGCGGCGGTGGAGGCTATGAAAAATTGCCGTCTGCCCGTTTTCTTCATCCACGGCGAGGATGACCGCTTTGTTCCCTGCGATATGTCGCGCAGATGCTACGAAGCCTGTGCCGGGCCGAAATACCTGTTTACGGTACCTGATGCCGGTCACGGCATGGGATATCTCAAAGACACCGATGGATACCGCCGGGAGCTGACAAAGTTTTCCCGGGAGAACGGAATCCCTATTGAGAACTATTGGGAATAAGAGGAGGAACGCATCATGTTTGACTATGCTGCTTATGCCCGCAGGCTCCGCCGCGAGCTGCATCAGTACCCCGAGATCGGCTTCGATCTGCCCCGCACGCTGGCCCTCGTCCGCCGGGAACTGGAGGATATGGACATCCCCTACACCGAGGAATACGGCCGCAGCGGCATCGTGGCCACCATCAATGCCGGCAAGCCCTTTACCATCGGCATTCGCGCCGACATGGACGCTCTGCCCGTCACCGAGGCCACGGGTCTTGACTACGCCTCTCGGATCGAGGGGCAGATGCACGCCTGCGGACACGATATCCACACCGCGCAGCTGCTGGCTCTGGGCCGGAAATTAAACGACATGCGCGATTCCCTGCGCTGCTGCGTGAAGCTCATCTTCACGCCGGCGGAGGAGTACATCACACCCGGCGCCAAGCTGATGGTGGAGGACGGCCTCATGGACACCGTGGATTGTGCCGTGGCCTGCCACGTGGATCCCACGCTGCCGGTGGGCCAGATCGGCCTGCGTGAGGGCGGCATCAACGCCAACTCCATGGGTATCTTGACGGAGTTCTTCGGCAAGGCGGCCCATGCCCACTCCCAACAAAAGGGTGTGGATGCCATCCGTATGGCGGTGCAGGCTTACATGGGCATGGAGCTGATGCTGGCCCGTGAGATCCCCTCCCGCGCCCCGGCGGTGCTGAACGTGGGAACCATCCACGGCGGCAACACCAATAACATCGTCTGCGACTACGTGAAGATGTTCCTTACCACCCGCACTCACAACGATGAGCTGACGGCACTGATGGAGCGGCGGATCCGTGAGATCTGTGCGGCAACGGCCCAAATGTGCGGCGGCGAGAGTAAGGTAACCGTCACAAAGCTGCTGCCCTACGTCATCAACCACCCTGCTGGGACGGCGTTGCTGCGCACCTCCGCGGCGGCGGGGCTGGGTGAGGACTGTGTCCGCAGCGTGGAGCGTTCCATGGGGGGCGAGGATTTTGCCTTCCTCAGCCGCGTGAAGCCCTGCACTATGTTCAGACTGGGCGTGGGAGACACCACGCCGCTCCACAGCACCACCTTCTGCCCCGACGAGGGGTGCTTTGATACGGGTCTTGCTGTGTTCACCCAATTTGTGCTGGACAATCAGGACGGCATCGACTTTGAGGAGGAACAGGTATGAAATTTGCCGCTGTGGGCGACGCGCTGATCCAGCGTCGTATTCCCGTCGATTACCCCGGTTTCGCCGGTGTAAAGGCGTGGCTGGAGCAGGCACAGGTGCGCTATTTCAATCTGGAGACCAACATCTTCCGTGAGAGCGAGGGGCTGTGGGGCAGCTCCCTCAACGGCGGCTCCTACCTGCGGGCCGATCCGGAGGTACTGGAGGACTGCAAGCGCTTCGGCTTCAATCTGACCTCCTTCTGCAACAACCACACCATGGACTACTCCACCGCCGGTGTGCTGCGCACGCTGGACTATGTGACCGCCAGCGGCCTTGTCCACGCCGGCTGCGGGCGGAATCTGGACCAGGCGGCAGCCCCCGCCTATCTGGATTTGGCGGAGGGTCGGGTGGGGTTGATCGCCATGACCGCCTCCATGAACAGCGAGTTTGAAAATGTGGGCAGAGCCGGCCGTCAGAGCCGCCGCGTGCCGGGTCGTCCCGGCCCCAACCAGCTGCGTATCCACGAGACGCTGATCGTGACGCGGTCGCAGATGGCGCAGCTGGAGGCCATCGCCGAGGCCACCGAGGTCAACGGCGCGCTGAACATCTCCCGTGCCGAGGGATACTCCCTGCCGGCGGCGGAGGGCACGCTGGACTTCGGCAAGCATGTCCACTTCCGGGTGGGCGAAAAGCCCCACAAGGAGACGGTCTGCCACGCCGCCGACCTGCAGCGGCTGGAGGAATCTATCCGTCAGGCCCGGTTCCAGTGCGACAGCGTGCTGGTGGCGCTCCATGCCCATCAGTTGGCAGGTACCAGTAAGGAGCAGCCCGCCATGTTCATGGAGGAGTTCGCCCACTACGCCATCGACCACGGCGCCGACGCCGTTATCGGTCACGGCCCCCACCTGCTGCGCCCCATGGAGATCTACAAGGGCAAGCCCATCTTCTACTCCCTGGGCGATTTCTTCATGCAGAATGAGAATACCCCCTACAGTCCCGAGGACTACTACGAAAAGTACGGCTTCACCAGTAGCGACCCCATGCACGACCTTTTTAAGAAGAGAACGAAGAACTTCACCGTGGGTCTCATGAGCACGCCCAAGATGATGGAGAGCGTTATCCCCTGCTGGGAGACGGACGAGGAGGGCCGTCTGGTGCGTCTGGAGCTCCTCGCCATCGAGCTGGGCCTCGGCACCGGCAAGGGACGCGCCGGCGTACCCCGCCCCGCCGCGGACAGCGCCATTCTGGAGCGATTTGCTGCCATGTCCGCCCCCTACGGTGTGGAGATGGAGATCTGCGGCAACCGTGCCGTCGTGAAACTGTGAGAACAAAAAAGCACGCCTGCGGGCGTGCTTTTTCGTTATTCCTTAATAAACGTCAAATCTTCCGCGTCAAACCGCCACAGCTCCACCAGTGCGCCGTGCTCGTCGTCTTGCTTGACATCGCGGCCGATATAGAAGAATCCGTCACCCAAAGAACAAAGACCCTCGGTACCGTAGGGGAAGTGGCTGCCGCAGAAGCGGTGGTCACTGTGGCCGGCAAAATCGGTGAGGGAGAGGGTGGCGCTGTCAATGAAAAAGAGGTTATAATTGGGAAATTCCGGTTTTTTGCCCGGATATACCGCTGCAATCATGGCGCCGAGAGATGCGTCATACTCCAGGTTCTGGATGCCGTAGGTGGTGTTTCCGGTGTGGATAAAGTGCTTGCCCTGTGGCGCATCAGGGCCGGAGCGGTGCATGGCGTTCTGATCAAGGGGGTGGGCGTAAGCATCCCACGTTGACACATCGTAGGAAAGGAGCACCTGTGCGTCATTATCCCGGCGGGAGACATCGTTGTAAATGCCGTAGGCTACGTATAGCCTATTTTCTCCCACAAAGGTGCAGCCGTCAATGCCGCTGCAGCCGAAGCGGTGGCCGGGGGCGGTATAGTCGTCGTAAACTTCTTTCAGATACACCGCGTCCATCACGCCATCGTGCAGGGCGTCCATTTGGGGGTGGGCCATTTTGTCGGCAGCGAAGCGAGCTATGTAAAAGCCGTCTTCTGCGGCACCGGCTTGTCCCAGATTGCGCAGGATCCCGCGGCCGATGGCGTCCTTTTTATATTCCAGCGAGGCATAGATGCGCCGCTCTTTGGCGTTCCAAGCGATGCAGCCCAGATGACCCACGATACCGTCCACGCGGCAGAGGATGCGGCCGGTGAGGTCGGTCTTGATGAGGCAGGTGGCAAAGCTGAGATAGAGGTGCTTTTCCTGCGGGTCGTAGGCGATGCCCTGCAGGTGGCTGCCGGTGCGTCCGGCATGGACGACGATGGTGTGGGGATAGTGCATGGGGGGAGCCTCCTTTACACGCTGTCGGGCAGGGCGGTGACCAGCTCGCCCATAAAGTGGTCGATGCTGTACTCCACCATAGTCAGCTGTTCTCCGTCCCACACGATATGGCTCACCGAGGCGTTGGAGGCCCAGGGGACGGACTGGATCTTCTCAGGCGGCAGCGCCTCGCAGGCGGCCCGCAGTACCCGGATGGGGGTGGCATGGAGGAAGAGGAAGAGGGTCTGGCCCTCGTGCCGCTGCGCCAGATCGGTGACGGCGGCCACGATGCGGCTTTGCAGCGCCGTTACACTCTCGCCGCCGGGACAGGCGGAAAGGCCGATGTTGTGCTGCCACAGGTTGTACGCCACCGGGTAGGCCTGCACCAGCTCGGTAAAGGGGCGGAAGTCCCATTCTCCGGCGTCGATCTCCCGCAGGCGGGCCTCGGCGGTGACAGTCATGCTCTGCCGCTGCGCCGTGTGCAGGGCGGTGTCATAGGCCCGCCGCAGGTCGCTGGCATAGATGGCATCGGCGTGGATCGTGTCCAGATACTGGGCCGCCAGCTCCGCCTGCGCATGGCCCAACGGCGTCAGGGGCAGGTCACCGTGGCCGAGGAAGCAGTCCCGTAGGTTGGCTTCGGACTGTCCGTGGCGGATGAGATAGATATGGGTGGTGGGCATGGAATATGACCTCCCGGATGATTTTTCTTTATTATACTACGCTTGCCCCCGTAGAGCAACGAAAAAGCCGCCCCGATGGGGACGGCTTTTGGTCTTATGCAAAGATGATGAACAGACCCACCAGAATGCCGATGATGGCGGAGAAAGCGGGGAGTTTACTGCGGTACATGATGAAGGCCTGAGGCAAAATCTCGCCGAAGACCACATACAGCATGGCACCGCTGGCAAAGCCCAGGCTCAGTGTCAGACCCAGAGGGCCAATCTCGCCCAGCAGGTAACCCAGCAGAGCGCCTACCATGGTGGGAACGCCGGACAGAGCGGTGATCAGCACGGCCTTACCGCGACCCATGCCGCCGCTGATGAGGGGGACGGAAACGGCCATGCCCTCGGGGATATTATGCAGGCCGATCAGCACCGCCAGTACGAGAGCGGCGCTGCCCATGATGCCGTTATTGCTGGCGTAGGAGGCACCGATGTTCATGCCCTCAGGCACATTGTGCAGCGCGATGGCGCTGGCCATCACGATACCGGCCAGGAAGATGGCGACTTTGCTGTCTTTCCGTGCGTAGTGCTGTTCCAAGTGGTCGCTGTGGATCAGCTCGTCCAGATCGTCGGCAGTTTTGGGATGGCTGGCGTCAATGTGGGGCACTTCCGGGTTGGTTTTGCGGTCGATGAGCCAGTTGAGCAGGAAAATCACTGCCACGCCCAGTGCCGTGGCACCGATAGTAGTCATCACGCCCGTGTTGGTTTCGATAGCTTCGGTGATCAGGTCGAAGCAGACAATGCTCAGCATCACGCCGCCGGCAAAGCTGAGGAGCAGGCTGACGGTGCGGTTGGAATCTTTCTGCAGCAGCGCACCGATCAGGCCGCCAAGGCCTGTACCTACCACACCGGCCAGCGCCGTGGTCAGCAGTAAAGTTGCGATCACACCCATGTTCGTGATCCTCCCGTTGTGTTTTGATTTCGGTTACAGATGATACCATACTGTAACGGGAAAAACAACGGGGCATGACGGATTTTGGCGATTTTTGAAGGGGGAAAGGGATTGTGTGCTGCAGGGTGCCGTGCCATCGAACTGCTGCGACAGGACTTCGAATCCCTCCTCCGTTGTTCCACCAAAAACAAAAACCACCCGATTGGGTGGTTTTGTTTCTGGCGGAGTAGGAGAGATTTGGTTGCATCTTTGTTCCTGCGGAACAAAGATAGAGGTTGCCACCAGTCTTCGGACTGGTGGCTGTGATATGCCACCGGCATATCCGGACAGGACTTCGAATCTCTCCTCCGTTGTTCCACCAAAAACAAAAACCACCCGATTGGGTGGTTTTGTTTCTGGCGGAGTAGGAGAGATTCTAACTCTCGAGCCGCTTTTGGCGACTACACGATTTCCAGTCGTGCTCGTTATGACCACTTCGATACTACTCCGTATTCATTTGGGCTGCGTGACAGCATTGATTATTATACCAAAGTTTCGGCACTTGTCAAGAAGAAAATTGCAAAAATCGGCATAAAATTTCGGCCGCAGGGCAAGGCGCTGTTTTGCCTCTGCCCCGCGGCCATCGCGATACCCGATGTTGCCTTGTTTTACATCATGTCGGCGACGGACTCTACCGCCTGATCCACGGCGTTACCCACGCGCTGCATGGTTTTACCTACAACGCTCTTTCGGGATTCCGGGCGGGAGAGAACAGCCGCACAAATCACAGCGCCGGCCATGAGGCCTGCGCCCATACCGCATAAATACGAACCGGTATGACACATACTTGATCACTCCTTTATTGGTACAGCCGTAGTTTGTCCCGACAAAACGTAAAAATCCCTGCAAGTGACAATTGCCAAAAAGTGTGCTTGGGCGTATAATATAAATTTAGAAAACTATGACCTGATGAAGGAGATGCCATATGTCCATTGAAAGACTGCAGCAGGCCATCCGCCGATGCAAAACGCCGGTGGCGCTGGGCCTGCGGGCTGACGAGCGTACGCTTAAGCCGGCGCTGCTGCGCCAGTTTACCGAAATGTACGGCGAGGGTACCGTTGCCACAGCTGAGGCGCTGCGCTATGACGGCTGCCGTGTGCTGGCCGGTGCGGCCGGGATTTTGCCGGCGGTATATCTGGATGCCGGAAGCTATCTGCGCCTGGGCAGCGTGGGTCTGGACGTGTTGTCCAATCTGTGCTCCGCTGCTGCAGGTCACGGTTATTATGTGATCGCAGACTGCCGCGTCAGCGAGCCGGAGGTGTGGTTTGAGGCGCTGAGCGCTGCGGACGCCGTGACGGTGACGCCCTATGCCGGCGGTGAGTGCTGCCACTGCCCCGAAGGTAAGAGTGTGCTGGCGCTGGTGCGCACGGCAGGCGCGCTGAGTGGCGAGGTGCAGAATCTCATGGCCGGTGACCGCAGACTGTACATGGCAGTGGCTGAGCAGATGGCTCGCCGCGGCGCCGGTGCCGTGGTGGAGACGGGCTATTCTCTGGATATCCGGGAACTGCGGAAAAAGCAGGAAAAACTTTTCCTGGTGCTGACAGGCTGCGACGCGGAAAGTGCCGAGCATGCCTTTGATGACTACGGGCACGGTGCGCTGGTGGTAGACGATACCATCCGCTGCGCCGGTGAGGTGAAGGATGCGGCGCTGGCAGCGGTTAAAGCGCTGAAACAGTATATCACTGTGCTGTGAGGAGGCGGGGACGATGACAAAGATCTATCTGGTGCGCCATGCTGAGGCGGAGGGCAACCTCTACCGTCTGGTACAGGGACACTTTGACGGGCTGGTGACCCGCCGCGGTTACGACCAGATCCGCGCGCTGCGCCGCCGTTTTGAGGGTGTGGAGATCGACGCGGTATACAGCAGCGACTTGTTCCGCGCCCGCACCACTGCCCGCGCCGTCAGTGAGCCGCGCGGTCTGGAGATCCGGCTGCGCCGCGATCTGCGGGAGGTGAATCTGGGCTGGTGGGAAGGTTTGCCGTGGCAGCATGTGGCGGCCATGGACATGGAACAGCTGCGCAATTTCCACCTGGATCTGGAACATTTTGACGTGAAAAATGGTGAGTCCGGCGCTGCAGCCCGTGACCGTATGCTCTGTGCGCTGAGCAACATTGCCCAGGAAAACGAGGGCAAGACGGTGGCTGTGTTCAGTCACGGTGCGGCCATCCGCATTCTGCTGGGCACGATCCGGGGCATGGCACTGGGTGAGATCGACCAGACGGTGCTGGGCGACAACACCTCTGTCACGCTGCTGGAAGTGGAAAACGGAGCGATCCGAGAGGTATACGGCAACGACAACAGCCATCTGACTGAGGCGGGGCTGACCCGCTTTGTGGCTCGGAGCAAAAAGCAAAACGTAGTGCGATTTGAAGATGGCATCGGCTATCGCCCCATGGATGAGGCGGCCGCCGCTGCGCTGCAGGCGCAGGGGATGCTGGTTCCGGAAGAGGGCGAGTGCATCGCCGTGTGGAAGGATGGAAAAGCCGTGGGGCTGATGCAGATGCTGGGACGGGACGGCGACACCGGCTTTGTGGGCGCGTACTGTCTGGTGCCGGAGGCACGGGGCAAGCGCCACGGCATCCAGCCGATGGGACAAGCGGTGATGCACTACCGAGCTGCCGGATGCCGGTCTGTGCGGCTGGTGGATGTGCCGGAAACGTACCGCGATTTTTTTGAGAAGTACGGCTTTGAAGCGACGAAAGACAACGCCATGGAGATGTCCATCGGCTATGAGGATCAAGAGATATGAGAGGAACGGAATTTTTGCCTGTCAGCCGCGAAGAGATGATCGAGCGCGGTTGGTATTATTATGATTTTCTGGTGGTCACCGCCGATGCCTACATCGACCACCCCAGCTTCGGCACCACGCTGATTGCCCGCGCACTGGAGGCCGATGGCTTCCGTGTGGCCATTCTGGCCCAGCCGGAATGGAAGGACTGTGAAGCCTTCCGCGCCATGGGAAAGCCCCGCTACGGTGTGATGATCGGCGGCGGCAATCTGGACAGTATGGTGGCGCATTACACCGTGGCCAAGCGCCGCAGAACAAAGGATCTCTATTCCCCCGGCGGCCAGCTGGGTTATCGCCCCGACCGCCCCACCATCGTGTACGCCAACCGCGCCCGGGAGGCGTTTCCTGACACGCCGATTGTTATCGGCGGTCTGGAGGCCAGCCTGCGCCGTTTTGCCCATTACGACTATTGGGACGACAAGGTGCGCCGCAGCATCCTCTTTGATGCGCCGGCAGACCTGCTGGTATACGGCATGGGTGAGAGTGCGACTCGCGAGATTGCAAAGCGACTTTCCCGGAAGGTGAAACCCTGCGACATCACCGATGTGCCTGGCACGGCCTACATTGCCGACGATGATTCCGGCTGCAAGTTCCACCGCACCGACTGCCCCAGCTATGAGGCGGTATGTGAGAGCAAGGAAGACTACGCCCGGGCCACCAAGATCCAGTACGATGAGCACGATCCGGTGCGCGGCAAGGCCATTTTGCAGCCCTGTGAGGGGAAACTGCTGGTGGTGAATCCGCCTGCCCGTCCGCTGCAGCGCGAGGCGCTGGACAAACTGTACGACCTGCCCTATGTGCGGGAAGTCCACCCCATGTACGAAGAGGATGTGCCTGCCATTGAAGAGGTGCGCTTCTCCATCACCCATAACCGCGGCTGCTTTGGCGGCTGTAACTTCTGTGCGCTGGCCTTCCATCAGGGCCGCATGGTCACCTCCCGCAGCATCGAGTCGGTGGTGGCTGAGGCGGAGATTCTGGCGGCAGACCCCCAGTTCAAGGGCTACATCCATGATGTGGGCGGTCCCAGCGCCAACTTCCGCCACACCTCCTGCGCCGAGCAGAAGCGCCGCGGTATGTGCAAGGGCAAAAGCTGTCTGGCACCGGAGCCGTGCAAGAACCTGGACGCCGACCACAGCGAGTACACCAAACTTCTGCGTGAGGTGGCGAAGATCCCCGGCATCAAGAAGGTCTTTGTCCGCAGCGGTATCCGCTACGACTACATGCTGCAGGACAAGAACAAGGAGTTCTTCTCCCAGTTGGTGAACAACCACATCTCCGGCCAGCTGAAGGTGGCACCGGAGCACTGCGTGGCAAGCGTCCTCGACTATATGGGCAAGCCCCATTTTGATGTCTTTGAAAAGTTCTGGGCCCAGTATAAGCGGCTCAACGAAAAGGGTGGCAAGGAGCAGTATCTGGTGCCCTACCTCATGTCCTCCCATCCCGGCTGCACACTGAATGACGCGGTGGAGCTGGCGGAATTTTTGAAGAATAACGCCCGTCAGCCTGAGCAGGTGCAGGATTTCTATCCTACCCCCGGCACCATCTCCACCTGCATGTACTATACCGGCATCGACCCCAGAGATATGTCGGAGGTCTACGTGGCCCGCGATCCCCACGACAAGGCGCTGCAAAGAGCGCTGCTGCAGTGGGGTCGCCCCGAGAAGCGTCCGCTGGTGCTGGAGGCGCTGCAGAAGGCAGGCCGCACCGACCTCATCGGTTATGGCAAGCACTGCCTCATCCGTCCTCCTGCAGGCTGGAAGCCGCCGGAGGAGGAAAAGAAGGAGGAGCGCAAACCCCGCCGCGACGAGCGCCGTGGCCGGGATGACCGGCGCGACGATCCGCGCGGTGCGCGCCGCGACGATCGCGGTGGCAAGAGTGGCGGCAATCAGGCCGGCGGCAGCAAGTCTGCCCGTGGCAAGAAGGGCAATTCCGGCAGCAAGCCGCCCATGCCGGAGAAGAAAAAAGTCGCCTTCGCCAAAAAGCGTGCGGCCAAGAAGTGAACCAATAAAAAAAGAAGCGTGACGCAAGTCACGCTTCTTTTGATTTGTTATTATTTCCGCAGACCCCGCAGCAGGGCGATCTCGGCGGCGTAGCCGGGAAGTTCGTTGGGCGTTTCCAGCACGAAGGGCAGGTGGCGCAGGGCGGGATGATTGATGATGCGCTCAAAGGCGGCGGTGCCGATATGACCTTCACCGATTTTGGCGTGGCGGTCTTTCCGGGCGCCCAACGGGTTGAGAGAGTCGTTGATGTGGATGGCCTTGAGCTTGTCGAGACCGATCACGCGGTCAAACTCCGCCAGCACCTCGTCCAGATGATTCACGATGTCGTAAGCGCCGTCGTTGACGTGGCAGGTATCCAGACATACGCCCATGTGGTCCTGGAGGTCTACCCGATCGAGGATCTGGCGAAGCTCTTCAAACCGACCGCCGATCTCTGTGCCCTTGCCGGCCATGGTCTCCAGCAGCACCACGGTGGTCTGCTCCGGCTTGAGGATGGTGTTGAGGGTCTCGGTGATCAGCGCAATGCCGGCTTCTGTGCCAAGGCCGGTGTGGCTGCCGGGGTGGAAGTTATAGTAGTTGCCCGGCAGGTATTCCATACGCGCCAAATCGTCCGCCATGGTCTGCAGGGCAAACTCACGGGTGCGCTCATCTTTGGAGCAGGGATTGATGGTATAGGGCGCGTGGGCCACCACGGGGCCGAAGTTGTGTTCTTTCATAAACGCCACCAGTGCCGCCGCATCGGCCGGGTCAATGGCTTTGGCTTTACTGCCCCGGGGATTGCGGGTAAAGAACTGGAAGGTGGAGGCGTTGATGGATTTTGCCGTCTGCCCCATGGCAAGAAACCCGTCGGAAGGGGAGAGGTGGCAGCCGATATAAAACATGGAAAAAACCTCCTTTTACAAGCGGTACACCGAGCAGTCGGTGCGGCCGCCCTCGATGGTGATCACGCCGTAGGTGGGGACGTGATAGTCACCCACGCTGCCGGGATTCATAACGTACAGCGTGCCGTCATAGTCCACCATAGAGTAGTGGGTATGGCCAAAGAGCAGGATGTCGGCCTCCACCTCCCGGGCAGCGTAGCGGGCGTTCATGGTGGTGTGCTTGACAGAGCGGGTGTGGCCGTGCATCATCAGGATGCGGCGTCCTTCCAGCTCCGTCACCACTTCGCCCGGCTCTGTGCGGCCCCAGTCACAGTTGCCGGAAACGGATGTCAGGGGGATA
>JAZRRQ010000169.1:0-11695 GCA_045650885.1 Vescimonas sp.
CGCCTCTGGCGGCAAGGTGAAGGTGGTCCACGTCCTGTCCGATGAGGAGGCCGAGGGCTGCGAAAAGGGCTTCATCACCGCCGAACTGATCCAGAAGTACGCCGGTGAGGGCGACTACTCCGTGTACGTCTGCGGTCCCAAGCCCATGTATGCCTTCCTGAAGAAGGAACTGCCTAAGCTGGGTCTCAAGTCCCGCCGCATCCGCTTCGAAGTGGGCGGCGAGTACGGCGATCCTTCCAAGGACGCTGCCTATCCCGAGGGCGCTGCCGGCAAGACCTTCGAGCTGACCGTCATCATCCGCGGTGAGGAGTTCAAGACCACCTGCCGCGCCAACCAGACGCTGCTGGACGCCTGTGAGCGCGCCGGTATCCGCGCACCGTCCCACTGCCGCAGCGGCGAGTGCGGCTGGTGCCACTCCCGTCTGGTGAGCGGCGAGATCTATGTCCCCGAAGAGGGTGACGGCCGCCGCATGGCCGACAAGAAGTTCGGCTGGGTCCATCCCTGCCGCACCTATCCTCTGGGCGACGTGACGCTGGAAGTGCCGGTGCTGTAACACAGGGCTTTTTTACAAATCACACAGGGGCGGAGTCGTTGACTCCGCCCCTGTTTTCTCTTATAATAAGCTCATCACCAAACACGAGGTACACGTATGAGTGATTTCGATAAAATTTCAGCACCGTCTTTGAAGGAAACCTGCGTGCAGGCCATCCTCACCAAGATCCTCTCCGGCGATCTCAAGCCCGGCGACAAGCTGCCGGCGGAGCGGGATCTGGCCGAGGCCATGGGCGTGAGCCGCAGCAGCCTCAACCACGGCATTGTGGAGCTGGAGGCCATGGGCTTTCTCACGGTGGAGCCGCGCCGCGGCACGGTGGTCAACGACTACCGCCGCTATCCCACGCCCCAGTCTCTGGCGGCGGTGATGCGCTACAGCTCCGTGGAGATGGATCAGGCACTCTTTGCCGACCTGATGGCCACCCGTGTCCTCATTGAGAGCGAGTGCGCCCGTTTGGCCTGCCGCCATATTTACGAAAGCTCGCTGGAGAAGATGCAGCGCATGGTGGATCAGCTGGCGGCGGAGCCTGCCGACCCCACCGAGATCCTCTATCAGTTCCACTATCAGCTGATTCAGGCCAGCGGCAATACCATCTACAGCATGATCTACCGCGGCTTTGAAACGCTGCTGCGCAACCTCATCCGCCAGCACTACAACATGCGCGCCGAGGATATCCGGGAGTCGGCACGGCTGCACCAGCAGCTGCTGGACGCCATTGCCGGTAAGGACGAGGACGGCGCGGAGGATGTGGCTCGCCGGATCCTGACGCAGGGCAGCCGGGCGCTGGAGGAGAAATACGGATACGAGGGATGACCATGAAGATCCTACAGTTGACAGACCTGCATGTGAATGCAGAGGGAAAACCTGCCTTCCGGTGCGCCGACAGTCTGGGCGACCTGCGCCGGACGGTGGACTATATCCTGCAGGTGGAGCTGCGGCCGGATGTGGCGATCGTCACCGGCGATGTGTCCACCGACGGCACCGCTGCGGCCTATGAGCTGGTGCGGCGGGAGCTGGCGCGGCTGGGCTGCGATGTGTGGCTGCTGCCGGGCAACCACGATGAAAAAGTGCCGATGAAAGAAGTGTTCGCCGATAGCTGCCACGCGGCGGTGGATGGCGTGCCGGGCCGCTGCGTCGATACGCCGCAGGCGCGGCTGTTGCTGCTGGACTCCGCAGTGTCGGGCCAATCGGCCGGCGGCGTGACGCAGGAGCAGCTGGCGTGGATCGAGCGGCAGCTGGACGTGCCGCAGGATCATCCGGTGATGCTGTGGATGCACCATTTCCCCTTCCGGACCGGCATTGTGGGGATGGACCATCCCTTTGAAGGTGAACAGGCGCTGTTGGCGCTGCTGCAGGGTCATAACGCCTTTGTGTGCAGCGGCCATGTCCATACCGGCGTGGTGCGCCGCGTCGGCAGCGTTACGCTGGCGACGGCACCGGCCGTGTCCATGCTGATGGAGCAGCGGCTGGAGAGCGTGCGCTTTTATACGGGCCACGCGGGCTTTGTCCTGCATCTGGTGGAGGATGGGGCGGTTACCACCCATCTGTGCGCCGTGCCCGGGGCGCAGGCCGCCACCGGCCCCCACCGCTTTGTGGAATAAAGGAAAACGATGGCAGAAAAAAACACCACCCGTGGGGTGGTGTTTTTTGGCTGTTGGCAGTAAATTTATACCAGTTAATCCTGTGGAATCCAGACAATATAGATGCCATGGATTTCTGATACGCCCAGCGCTTACCCGATATACTCCCGCTGGGTAGCGCTGTTGAGAATGGCCCGGATCACATTACCGCAGCAGCGGCGCACATCTTCCTGGGCAATCAAGCCGGATTTTACGCCTTTGATAATATCCTTTTTGTTGCCGCCCAGACCGGGCATGATCAGATCGTTTCCGGCCTTCATGGCAAGGGAATTTCGCATCTTTCCGCCACCGGTGGCAAACCAGTCGGTCATGACTACGCCGTCAAAACCCCACTCATTACGCAGCACCTTGGTGCACAGGTCGTAACTGTTCGGCGCATATACTTTGTTGATGCGGTTGTAGGAAGTCATCATACCTTTGGTATGTCCTTGGCGAACACAGATTTCAAATCCCCGCAGATAGATCTCGCGCAAAGTCCGTTCGCTGACATTGCTGCTGACTTTCATGCGATTGTCTTCCTGGTTGTTGCAGGCAAAGTGCTTCACAGTAGCATAGAATCCTTCTTCCTGCTGGATTCCCGCAATGATGGCCGAAGCCATGATACCGCTCAGCCGGGGATCTTCGGAGAAATACTCAAAGTTTCTGCCGCACAGAGGATTGCGGTGGATATTGATGGCCGGTGCCAGCCAATAGGTACAGCCATATTCCTTCATTTCACGGAAGATCGCATCGCCAACTTCCCGCATCAGCGCCGTATTCCAGCTTTGGGCCAGCGCGTTGGCCACGGGAAAGGCGGTGGTGTACTGATAGAGCAGTTTGCCCTTGTTGGGGTCACCCACCATGAACTTGCGGATAAAGTGCGGGAAAGAGTCAAAAATGGCGATGGGCATTTCGATGGGTTTCACTTTGCCTTTGCTGTCCACCACGGAAATTTTCTGGATACGCAGTCCGGCAGGACCGTCGCACAGGGTAACATTGGCAAGCCCGCGATCCCAGAATTTAGAGGTCGTATTGCCAACGGAACCGGGCATCGTAAAGCGGGTGGGCGGATTGTAGAAACCGGCACCCACAACGATCTCAACCATCTCTTGGAGCGTCAGCGTGTCCAAAAAGCGCTTTACCTGCGGATCGTCGCAGACGGCAGGTGTTTCATAGCGATAAACAACCGCTTCAAATGCGGATGCATCAATGACGATCCGGGGAATGTCCGGCGGCAGCGTTTCCTGTCCTCTTGCTGCTGACTTCAGTTCCTCCAGCGGCTCGTCCAGCGGGCAGATATGTTCATGGCGCGAGACAATGATCTCGTGATTGAGCGTAAGTACACCTACAGGCACGGTGTTCCGGGAGGAGTTGCCCAGCCGGAGAATATAGTCACCGGCCTCCAGCACATAGCAGCTGTCGCTCTCGCGGTAACTGGCGATGCTCTTCAGATCAAAAGCCAGTTCCAGGGTCTCACTTACCCCGGGGGCAAGTATATCTGTCTTGGCGAAGGCGGCAAGGGACTGATATTCCTTGTGGAGACTTCCGTCGGGCGCAGAAACGTACAGCTGCGCCACTTCCTTTCCGCTGTACACCGTTCCTGTATTGGTGACATTGGCCGTAACCGTAACTGTGCTGCCGTCTGCTGCGACACCATCGCTGCGGATCGCAAAATCCGTATAGCTCAGACCGAAACCGAAGGGGAAGGCGGGGGTCACATCAAAGGAATCGAAATAGCGGTAACCCACATAAATACCTTCCTTATAGTATTCATCCTCCAGATTACCGTTGAGATAGCTGTATTCATCAGAGAACGGCAGGTCGGAATACCGCTTTGCCCAGGTGTCAGAGAGCTTGCCCGAGGGTGTCACCGCACCGGAGATCACATCGGCAAAAGCACGGCCGCCCTCCGTTCCCAACTGGCAGAGATACATAATGGCATTGATGCCGGGGATCTCGTCGGCAAAACCCATGTCAATGGAGGAACCGGCGTTGATCGCCAAAACGAAGTGGGGGTAATTTTCCGCGCAGAATCGGATGGCGGCAAGTTCTTCATCGCTCAGGAGGAAATCGCCTTTTTCCGCCTTGCGGTCGCCGCCCTCGCCGGCCTGACGGCTAACTACGTAAATGCAGCTGTCAGTGTCGGAGTTTTTCACATATGCCGCATCGATCACCGGACCATAGGGCGCGCGGAAGTTGTCAAACAGCATATCCATAATGGAATTGGGCTTGAAAATATTGACCCGCTTTTTCTTTTCTGCTTGATAGGCGATTTCCGCTTCTGCGTAGAAGCGCTCGAAATCCCGGATCCAACCACGGGTCGTGATCTCAAACCCACGATCCTCCATGCCGTCCAGGATGGTGACGGAGTGTCGCTCGTTTACTTCGCCGGAGCCGGTGCCGCCCTTGATGGTCATGGACGCGCCGGGGCCGTAAAGGGCCACCTTTTTGGTCTTGAACGGCAGGCTACCATCGTTTTTCAAAAGAACGATACTTTCACAGGCTGCACGGTAAGCAACCTGCAGATTCTCCTTTTCGCGCTGATTTGCTTCACTGGAATAGCTTGCTTTCGTTAACAAGGTCATGGGATCTACCTCCTGCTTTCGGTAAATTGAACGCGAGAACACCAAAGTTTGTATGATAGATTATAATTTAAGTCAGATACCTTTGCAACAAAATACTGCAGATATACCAAGGGTTTGATGTACTGCCTTTTTGAAAATGGTGCCTGCCAAGCCCTCGCGCCTTCCGCCGAACTGCAAATTCCCAATGGTGTTTTTTGCAAACACATTGACAAATATCGATTTGATGTATATAATATATATCGAAGACTTTGAATGTGAGGTGAACTGTATGGCATCTGAATATTTTGACAACGCAAGAGTATTCAAGGCATTTTGTGATGAAAACCGTCTGCGTATTCTGGAACTGCTTCGTAGCGGCGAGAAATGCGCCTGCGTGTTGTTGGATGACCTCCACATTACACAGTCCACACTTTCCCACCACATGAAGATTCTTTGTGACTCTGGTGTTGTTCAAGGCCGTAAAGAAGGTAAATGGGTGCATTATTCCATTGATCCGGAAGGTGCTGAGAGCGCAATGCAGCTGCTGAGCCAGCAACTTACATTGGACTTTCAATGCGAAGTAACAAAAACATGTTGCGCTAATAAAGAGAAATGAGCCAGCTGAAAAGGTGGCTTCTCTTAAAAAATAAATATCGACATTTTTGAATATGTAAATATGAAGGGGGTTTTTATGGAAACATTAAAAACTGCTTGGGACTTCTTTCAGTCAGAGGTCTTGGGTATGCAGTGGCTTAACCGCTTGATCGGCAGTGTTGTGGAGTCGGTTGGTCTTGACCCGACCAGTCGTGTGGGAGGAAGTGTTCAGTTTTTCCTCTATGACACCATCAAAATCATGGTGTTATTAGGGATCCTGATCCTTTTGATTTCTTATATTCAAAGCTACTTCCCGCCGGAGCGTACAAAGCGCATCCTTGGGCGATTTCACGGAATTGGTGCAAACTGTGTGGCTGCTCTGTTGGGAACAGTAACGCCGTTTTGCTCCTGCTCGTCCATCCCTCTATTCATCGGCTTTACCAGCGCCGGTCTGCCGCTGGGCGTGACTTTCTCTTTCCTGATTTCTTCTCCTATGGTTGATTTGGGAAGTCTGGTGCTTCTGATGAGCATCTTTGGTTGGAAGGTAGCTGTTGTTTATGTTGTGCTTGGTCTGGTGATTGCGGTTGTCGGCGGCACGATGATCGAAAAGCTACACCTGGAAGATGAAGTTGAGGAGTTTATCCGCAAGGGCAAGAACGTGGATGTTCCGCAGGAAGAACTGACAGTAAAAGAACGCTTACAGTTTGCCTGGGAACAGGTTGTTGAAACCGCAAAGAAGGTGTTTCCATATGTGCTGGTAGGCGTTGGTATCGGTGCATTTATCCACAACTGGATTCCCGAAGAATTTATCATTAAGCTGTTGGGGGCCGGTAATCCCTTTGGTGTGATCCTGGCTACCATCGCAGGTGTCCCTATGTATGCAGATATTTTCGGTACGATCCCTATTGCCGAAGCGCTGCTGGCAAAGGGCGCACAGCTTGGTGTGGTATTGTCATTTATGATGGGGGTTACTACTTTGAGTCTGCCCTCTATGATTATGCTACGTAAGGCGGTAAAACCGAAGTTGCTGGGTATTTTTATTGCGATTTGCACCGCTGGCATCATGATTGTTGGTTACTTCTTCAATGTGATTGCTCCCGTAATTATCTGAAAAATATCATATAGGAGGACATTAACTATGGCACTGTTTAATTTTGGTAAGAAGAAAGAGGATAAGAAAGCAGCTGCTTGCTGTTGTGGTAGCGCGGAAACCAAGGGAATGGAAACCACTGCCTGTGGCTGTGGTTCTGTACCCCAGGCAGAGGAGACCACCTCTTGTTGCTGCGGCGCACCCGTAGCGGGCATCTGCTGCATTAAGGTTTTGGGTGCGGGCTGCAAGTCCTGCCATGAGCAGTATGAGTATGTGAAAAAAGCTGTCAGCAATCTCGGCCTTGGTATCGAAGTTGAGTATATCACGGATATGGAAAAGGTCATGGAGTATGGTGTGATGTCCATGCCCGCCATCGTGGTCAATGACAAGGTGGTTGCATTTGGTAAGGTTCTGAAGGCGGCAGAAGTTGAAAAGTTGCTGAAGGTTTGACTCTATGAAAAAAGTAGCCTTTATTTGTGTTCACAACTCCTGCCGCAGCCAGATCGCAGAAGCATTGGGGAAAAAACTGGCTTCTGATGTATTTGAAAGTTACTCTGCCGGTACGGAAACAAAGCCCCGGATCAACCAGGATGCAGTTCGTCTGATGAAGCAGGTTCATGATATCGATATGGAGAAAACCCAGTACAGCAAACTCCTGTCCGATATCCCAGAGGTGGATGTGGTCATCACAATGGGCTGCAATGTCCAGTGTCCGTTCCTGCCATGCGCTCATCGAGAGGATTGGGGGCTGGACGATCCCACAGGTCAATCGGATGATGTGTTTTTGCAAACAATTAAAATAATTGAACAGAAGATTATGCGTCTAAAAGAACAGCTCATATAACAAAAAACTCCTCACCACCGTAATTGGTAGTGAGGAGTATCTTTATGCACGAATCCATATATCCGTTTCGTCCTTAAAGCGGAATGTGATTCTGTTGTCAGTGTGTACCGTTGCCGTTCGACTTCTCTCGTTGAGCCGGAGCGCTTCGCCGCTGATGCGGCGTCACAAGCGTTTGGCGCAGCAAAACCTTGGCGCAGGGCGGATTCGTTTCCACCGAGCATGTCCAATCGCCCTTGGGGCGGAGCGACCGCAGGGAGCGCAGCCCAACAAGAAAACCACCCCGAGGGGCGGTTTTCTTGTTGGTAGAGACACTTTTTTCTTTATGCCAGCTCGCCGTCGTGAATGCGAATGGTCTCGTCGGCGCGCTTTCCCAGCTCCTCGTCGTGGGTCACGATGACCACGCAGTAGCCGTCCTCGTGAGCCAGAGCCTGCAGGATGCCAAAGAGGTGTTCGGTATTTTTGGAGTCAAGGTTGCCTGTAGGTTCGTCGGCCAGCAGGACATTGGTCTCCATGCCCAGCGCCCGGGCAACGGCGATGCGCTGCTGCTCACCGCCGGAGAGCATGGCGGGAAAACGATCCAGCACCGCTTCCGACAGGCCCACTTTCCGGATCAGTTCGGCAGCGCGCTTTTTCGCCGCGGCAGGCTTCATGCCGCGCAGTTCCATGGGGTACATCACGTTTTCCGCTGCTGTGAGCAGTGGGAAGAGGCGGAAATCCTGATAGATCACCGCCACGCGCTCCCGGCGATATTGCTCCAGATCGATGTCTGCCGTAGAGACACCTTGGCACAGCACGCTGCCCTCGGTGGGCACATCAAGTCCTGCCATCAGAGAGAGCAGTGTGGTCTTGCCGCAGCCTGAGCTGCCCATGATGGCATACAGCTTTCCCGGTTCGAAGGCGTAGGAGATACCCCGCAGGGCTTCTACACGCTGGTACTGAGTTTGGTAGACGTATTTCACATTGTGCAGTTCAATCACGCTCATGGTTTCTCTCCCTTCGTCATTCACGGATGGTCAACAGTTCCATGAGATTGGTCTTTCCGATCATCCGGATCGATATGGTCGCACCCAACAGATAGCAGATGAGAAAGGCTGCCACGGCCAGAGGCTGAGCTACTCCTCCTGCATACAGCCGGAAGAGTGCGAGGCATCCGGCGAGACATCCGGCAAGGCTGAGAAGCGCCTGTTCCAGGAAGAACGAGGCGAACACCTGCCGCTTTTGAACGCCGCAGCCGCGCATCAGTGCGAACTCCCGGCGGCGGGAGAAGATCATGAGCCAGGAGATGATGAAGCCCAGCAGCACGATCAGCAGCGAGAGCACCGTAGACATGACTTTTCCCATGGTGATGTTGTGCTCCATATTTTCCACCAGACGCAGGAAAGAGGCATCCCGCAGCAGAATGGTCGTGCGGTTGCCAGCCGCGTGTCTCACGGCGCTGAAGTCCTGTTCCCGCAGCAGCTGTCGGATGGTATCCAATTCATCGGCGGAAGAAATCCGGAACCGGCAGGTGCGGAAAGTGAATCTGCTCCACTCGCGGATATTTCCCGGATCTTCGTCAACATTCATCAGAGACAGCGGGATGTGGCAGGCCAGCGGCACATAGATCTGAGCTTTGCCTCCCTGCTGAACATAGCTTCCCACCACTTGGAGGTTCAGGGCGATCTCCAGCTGGATGATGTTGTCGTACTCCACCTGCACAAGGCAGGAAAGCGTGTCGCCCAAAACCATGCCGTGCCCTTCCAGAAAGGCGGCACTGCACACGGCGGGGATGAGCTTTTCATCTGCTTGCCCCATGATTCGGTTACGCAGCGGCGTAAAGCCATCCGCTGTAAGGACCGTTTCGTCCCACCCTTCCAGCCAGGTGACAGCGGGGTCTGTGTAATAGAATTCCTTGGCGGCCGACAGTGAATTCAAGGCTACCAGTTCCGGCTGGGTGTCGATCCATGCCTGCCGGTGCGCCAGACCGAAGCTGCCGTAGGTGAAACTGGGCGCATCTTCCGGCAGCCAGTAATGGTAGCCGTAGGAGACCGACACATTCTCGATTCCCTCTATGCCGAGGATTGTCCGCAGATTGTTCATGGGCAGCACCAGACCGGAATAATGCCGTCCGTCGAGGCTGACCACCATGCCTTCGATCTGTGTGTTTTCCAGCGCGTCGTCCAGCTCTTCCTGCCAGCCCTGATACACGCCGCTCAGAACGAGGACGGTCACCGTCAGCACCAGAGAGGCCAGCGGCACCACCAGTGACCGCAGGCCGCCGCGGCGAATGGAGAGCAGCGCGAATCCCAGACCGCCCAGATGCAACGTGGAGCTTTTTCCGCGGGGCAGGCGAACCTTGCTTTTTCCGCGCTTGCGCGTTCCGCCCCGGCGGACCAGACGAAGAAATCGCAGACAAAACAGCAGCGCCAGCGCCACGATGACCGGCACGGCCAGCAAACAGGGCCACAGCGGGACCTGCGGGGCGAAAGACATCTGCTTCACGATACCCAGAACGGTCTCGCTGTACCAGAGGAGATCCTCTTTGCCCCGGGCGGCGGCTGCGGCAATGATACTGAACACCGCCGGGCGCAGAACCACACCCAATACGGTGCCTAAAAGGGCGGCGGCGCCGCAGATGACCAGCGCACCCGACAGGAACCATGCGGCAATGCTGCGGCCGGGCGTTCCCATGGAAACCATGATCTGCACGGCACCGCGCTGCCTGCCTACATACAGGAAGGCAAACAGCAGCAGAACGGAAACGATGCCGGCCGAACAGATGAGCAGCACATTCGCAGCTGTTTTTTCCACCTGATGAAAGGGCTGCACGGCATTGCTGTATCCTTGATCCAGCAGCGTCACCCGCACCTGCTCCGGCACCAGCGCCTGCAGAGCCTCTGCTGTGGTCTGCGCGTCCTCGTTATCCAGAGAAACGGTGCCCAGCAGGTAGCCGAACAGCGGAGTATCCGCGTCCTCGGCAATGGCCCAGACGATGCCTTTGAAGTTGGGAGAATCACCGGCGATACCGCTAACGGTGAAGGCCTGCGTATTTCCGCTGATACTGAGGCGATAGCGGTCTTCCGCCGTTCCCTGCAGTTCGTCCAAGGAAAAGGTGTCGCCCGGGGTCAAGCCCAGCTGTGTTGCCAGATCGTGGGAGATGATACACTCGTACGGTGTTCCGGGATCCGGCATAGCGCCTTCGGCCAGCTGGATTTCGTTTTGATGGAAGGCATAGACGTCGTTTACGTCACGGCAGGGGACCACATGCACGTAATTGTTCATGGCGCGGTACTGCTCCGCGGCGCGGGAGAAGACCTCGGGAATTTCCGCTCCCTCGGTATAGTCGGCATACGGCAAATCATCCGTGGAGAGGAAGGACTCCACCCGAAAAATGGGGTAGCCGTTGAGGGGAAAACCGTTGCCTGAAGCGCTGTCGGAGGTATCCACAAAGGAGCCGTTGAGAACATAGCTCTTTCCTTTTTCTGGAATAAAGCCGTTGTCACCCACGAGGATGTCGATGTAGGTATCTTCCTTACCATGCCGTGAATAGAGGGCTTTTTTCAAAAGGCAGGTGTGATAGGTGATCGCACCTGCCTCGGTGATCGGGTTGTTGAACTCGTTGAACCTTAGCCATTGGTGTATGGGAGCGGAAACACCGCTGACGATAATGACAGCGCGGTCGCCGTAAGGCATGGTGCCGGACCGGCGCTCATATCCGGTGGCGGTGGCGAAGGCGGTGCTGCCCCGCGTCCATGCGGTCACGCCGGGAAGTGAGAGAACGGCTTCGTCCGTCAGCGCCTCTGCTGCCGAGCGGGCAGCAGTATCCGGCTCATCCTCGTTGGGGTATTCGGCTCCCATATATTCCACCAGCGCGATGGAGCGGCAGGTCTCGTCGTAAGCGACCATCATGGCCTTGCTGTACAGCAGTACGCTGATGGACAGGATCGTGGTGACGGTCAGGAGCATGATCAGAAGCGTGAACAGCGCCGTTCGACCCCGTTCCCGCAGAATCGATTTGATTCCGTTGCGAATAAACATACTGCCCCCTCCACCCAAAAAGAATCCTAACGAATCTATTTTACCACACCATACCACAGATCCGGATGACAAGTCAATGAAGGCAGCCCAAAACCATCGTGCGGAGCTGCGGGGAACCGGCTGGCGCAACGGTGGGTAGTCAAGTTGCATTTTCGTTCAGATGGAACGGAAATCAAAGTGGCCGACAACGTGCGCGCTGAAGCCGGATATGCAACGCCGCGAGTGCGGCGTTACAAGTGTTTTGCGCCGGGATGGAGGCTCGGGTTCGTCAATTTGCATTTTCGTCCCATGGGACGAAAATAGAGGTTCCGCTCGGTCCAGCCCTCGCGGGCAACAGTCCCCCGGACTGTTGCATCTTGTCTGTTCGACTCCCCTCGAGCCGGAGCGCTTCGCCGCTGATGCGGCGTCACAAGC
>JAZRRQ010000170.1:0-4231 GCA_045650885.1 Vescimonas sp.
TCCCTGATCATCGGTTACTCCCCCTGCGAGATGCACTCCATCAAGGGTGGTATGGAGAACTGCCAGAAGGAAATGAAGAAGGCCGTCGACTGCGGTTACTGGAACCTGTTCCGCTTCAATCCTGCTGCTGACAAGAAGTTCACCCTGGATTCCAAGGCTCCCGCCGGCGGCTATCAGGAGTTCCTGATGAACGAGGCCCGCTACAGCCGTCTGACCCGCGAGTTCCCCGAGCGCGCAGAGACTCTGTTCGCTGCCAACGAGGAAGAGGCCAAGAACCGCTATGACCACCTGGTCAAGCTGGTTGAGATGTACAGCAAGTAAGCTGTCGGCTCCGGCATAAGGCAACTTAATCCAAGTAAAAAGGACGACCCGTAAGGGTCGTCCTTTTTTGCGCATAAAAGAGACCGCGCAGCCTTTCGGATGTGCGGTCTCTTTTGTTAAAGTGCTCAGTTGTCCTGGGGGTGATACGTGGGTACAATGCGGGCCACGATTTCCTTGATATCACCGGCTTCGCCTTCGCAGGCAGCGCGCAGTTCTTCCAGATGTTCAATGAACAGATCGTCGTTCATCTCGATGGGGCGACCGATGTGAATCAGGTGGTTGTCGGTGCTCTGAAGACCCTCTTCCTTCATCAGCAGCTCTTCAAACAGTTTTTCGCCGGGACGCAGGCCGGTATATACAATCTTGATGTCCACATCCGGTTCGTAGCCGGACAGGCGGATCAGATTGCGGGCCATGTCGGCAATGCGGACGGGGTGACCCATATCCAGAATGAAGATCTCGCCGCCCTTGGCGTAGTAGCCTGCCTGCAGTACCAGAGAAACGGCCTCGGGAATGGTCATGAAGTAGCGGATGATGTCGGGATGGGTCACGGTGACAGGGCCACCGGCCGCAATTTGCTTTTTAAACAGAGGAATTACGCTGCCGTTGCTGCCCAGTACGTTACCAAAGCGCACCGCCACGAAGTCGGTGTTGCTGCGGCGGTTCATCATCTGCACGACCATTTCGCACAGACGCTTGGAGGCACCCATGATGTTGGTGGGATTCACCGCCTTGTCGGTGGAAATAAGGACAAACTTCTTTACGCCGGCCTTGGCGGCAGCGGTAGCGGTTTTGTAGGTGCCCAGAACGTTGTTCTTGATGGACTCGTTGGGACTGTCTTCCATCAGCGGCACATGCTTGTGTGCGGCGGCATGGAACACGATGTCGGGACGGTACGTTTCCATCACGGACTCAATGCGCTTGGTGTTGCGCACGGAGCCCACCAGCGCCACCAGATTCAGATCCGGCAGGTTACGCTTGAGCTCTAACTGAATATCATAGAGATTGTTCTCATATATATCAAAAATAATCAGCTGCGCAGGGTTGCTCTTGGCGATCTGGCGGCACAGCTCGCTGCCGATGGATCCGCCGCCGCCGGTCACCAGTACCACCTTGCCGCCGATGTAGCGGTAGATTTCCTCCAGATTCACCTGGATGGGTGCGCGACCCAGCAGATCCTGTACTTCCACGTCTTTCAGCTGGCTGACACTGACTTGCTCGCGCACCAACTGGGAGATGGAGGGGACCACCTGCAGCTTGCAGCGGGTCGTGTTGCAGATATTGAGGATTTCCTTGCGTGCTTCGGGCGTAGCGTTGGTAATGGCATAGATAATGCGGTCGATGTTGTATGTCTTGGCTGCTGCGGGGATCATGGTGCGGTCACCCACAACGCGGACGCCTTCCAGAAACATGCGGTGTTTGCCGGGGTTGTCATCGATCAAACACTCCACCTTTGCGTGGAGCTGCGGATTGGAGGCAAACTCGCGCAGCAGTGTTTGTGCTGCCGAACCGGCGCCCACGATCATAATCCGTTCCAGCGCCTTGGGTGTGCGGTTGGCCAGTTCGGCCGACATCTGCACCATCAGGCGGTAAGACACGCGCATCGCTGCCGAGCCGCAGAAGCTGAGCAGAAAACCCATACAGTAGTAAGAGCGGGGCATGTTTACCGAAAACAGCATGACCAGACCCAAACCCAGACCCACCAGTACGGTGTAGCCCAAAACCAGACGGGACAGGTCTTTCAAACCGACATAGCGCCAGATACAGTTATAAGCGCCCACCAAAGCCAGCACCAGAACACAGAGCAAAGCCCACCAGAGAATGGTGTCAAAGTATACGCTGATGTACTTGTCGGGGATGGAGGAAAAACGCAGCTCAAAACGGACCAGCAGCGCCAGGAAAAAAGAGGCGATGATCCAAAGCGCATCCAGGACAAGGACAATGACAGAGCGCTTGGTGCGGGTCCAGTTAAAAGTGGAGAGGTTATGGTTCAACATAGGAAATCCATCCTTTGCAAAATATATCGAAGCATCCAAAATCGCCTGTTACAGGTATCGTAAAAGGGATTACACTCCAGTATACCGCACTTTTTTGCGAATTTCAACAATAAAGGTTGGAAAGGAAGGAGAGAGGTGCAAATCTCGTAAAGTGAATAATCAAATAAAAATGATGGGGAAGCTTGCAATTTTATACTGAATGTGTATAATATATCCAACAGCCGTTGAATACGTGTCTGTTAACGGCGCAAAAGCAATATTTTGGCAGAAAAGGAGATGGGTCCATGGAAAAGACAGCAACGCCGCGGATGCCCAAGTTGTGGGAGGCTTTATTGGTCCTGTTTTTGATGGTCGGTGTACTGGCCTTGGGCATTATCGTATACAAGGTGGATCCCCATATCCCCATGTTTGTGGGAACGGTCTTTGCGGCGCTGATGGCGCTGCGGCTGGGCTACACTTGGAAAAATGTAGAGAAATTCATGCTCGACGGCATTTATAAAGCGCTGCAGTCGCTGATCATCCTGGTGATCATCGGCGTGCTGACCGGTGTGTGGCTGGATGCAGGCGTGGTTCCCACCATGATTTATTACGGTCTGCAGGTTCTCTCTCCCGGCATCTTCTTTGTCGGCGCGCTGCTGATCTGTTCTGTCACCGCACTGGCCACCGGTACATCCTGGGGCACTATGGGTACGATGGGCGTGGCGCTGATGGGTATCGGTTACGGCTTGGGAATGAACCCCGCCATTACTGCCGGCGCCATCATTTCCGGTGCATATTTCGGTGATAAGATGTCGCCCCTGTCCGACACCACCAATCTGGCGCCTGCCATGTCCGGAACGGACGTAATGACCCACGTGAGATTCATGCTGCCCTCCACGGCGATAACGTACGGCATTTCTGCCGTGGTCTTTTTGGTGATGGGTCTGGTGCAAAATCAGGGCGGCGAGGCGGATATGTCCGGTGTGACAACCATGTCCAATGCGCTGCAGGAAATGTTCGTCATCAATCCGTTGATGTTGCTGCCGCCGCTGGTGGTCATTGTGGCTGTGGCACTGAAGGTTCCGGCAATTCCCGGCATTGTGCTGGGCATTATTACCGGCGGTATTGTGGGTGTTATCTTCCAGCCGGATTGCACACTGGGCACGCTGTTCTCCTGCGGTATGAATGGCTTCGCCTGCGAGACCGGCATTTTTGAGATCGATGAGCTGCTCAACAGCGGTGGCTTGATGAGCATGATGTTCTCCGTATCCATGACGGTTATCGCCATGATGTTTGGCGGAATTATGGAGGAAACGCACCAGCTGGAAGTCATTGTGGATCAGCTCAAGAAGCTGGTAAAGACGCCCGCCGGTCTGGTGGTACTGACGGAAGCAACCTGCGTGGCATCCAACGCCACCATGCCGGAGCAGTATATCTCTCTGGTGGTGCCCGGCCGCATGTATGCCGACGAGTACCGCAAGAAGGGTCTGCACCCGGCGGTGCTGTCCAATGCACTGGAATCTGCCGGTACGGTAACCTCGGCGTTGATCCCGTGGAACACCTGTGGCGTGTTCATTTTGGGCACATTGAATATCGGTGTGGCACAGTACGGCCCCTGGGCTATCTTTAACTGGCTGATGCCTTTGATGACCATTGCCATGGCTTTTATGGGCTACACGGTGGCCGATGCAGCGGGTGTCCGTCTGGCAAAAAAGCGCAAGCAGAAAAAGAACGATTGCGCAGCATAAAGTAATAAAAAAAGAACTCCGACTGCAGTCGGAGTTCTTTTTTGTCGTTGTCAAAACGGCAACCACGGGCTATGCCCGTGGGATAAAAAAGGCTATGCCTATGCGTAGAAAAGATAAACCTCCCGCGATACAATGGAAGCAGGTTTGCCGACCGCAATACAAAGTATCGAAGGAGGAATATCATGC